>JARGFU010000052.1 GCA_029210625.1 Deltaproteobacteria bacterium
GCCGCGGGCGCGGCCTCGACCGCCGGCGCGGCGGGGATCGGCGCGGGCGCCGCCGTCGGCTCGATCGCCGGAGGCGCCGCCGCGGGGGGCACCTCGACCCCCACCGCGGCCGCGCTCGGCGGCGGCGTCGTGTTCTCCGGGAGGGTCACCCGGGCCACGAACCCGTTCTGCACCTCGTAGGCCACGTCGTCGACGATCACCGAGTCGGCGTAGTGCTCGCCGCCCGCCCCCTCGACCTGGGCGATGGTCTTCACCTTGCCGATCAGCCCGGCCGAGTCGGCCTCCTCCCCCAGGAGGCGCACGAAGCGCACCGCCGGCTCGAGCACGTAGGAGCGGCGGTCCCCCCGGATGGTCATCACGTGACCCGAGAAGTCGATCTTGCCGGACATCATCCAGCTGTCGAGCATCTCCTGGGCTACGAAGAGGAAGTCGGACATGGTGCTCCCTGAAACTTTCCGGCGGACGTGTACGGGCGCCGACCCGCGTCGAGGTCCCATCCTATCCACGCACGCCCGGAAAGACAGCCTTGACCGACACCGCCGGTGGGGTAGAACCGCCCTCCCCGTCCGGCGCCGGAGCGCCGATCACCCCGACCCAGGAGAGCACCCATGGCAGGCGAGCACGTCCTCGAGTTCACCGATAGCAACTGGCAGGCGGAGGTCGTCTCGTCGGATCAGCCCGTCCTGGTCGACTTCTGGGCTCCCTGGTGCGGCCCCTGCCGCGCCATCGCCCCCCACGTCGAGGCGCTCGCCGCGCAGTACGCGGGCAAGGCCCGGGTCGGCAAGGTCAACGTCGACGACAACCAGCAGGTCGCCGGCCAGTACGGCGTCCGCAGCATCCCCACCGTCCTGGTGATCAAGGGCGGCCAGGTCGTCGATCAGGTCGTCGGCGCCGTCGGCAAGGACAAGCTCGACGCGATGCTCTCCGCTCAGCTCTAGGCTGCTAGAAGCGGTAGCGTCGCAGGCCGACGTTCAGCAGTAATCCCAGCATCGCCAGCACGGTGACGATGCTGGAGCCGCCATACGAGAGCAGCGGCAGGGTCACGCCCACCACCGGGAGCAGCCCGGTGACCATGCCGATGTTCACGAAGATGTGCCAGAAGATCAGGGCGGCCCCGCCGATGGCGAGGAAGACGCCGAAGCGATCCTTGGCCGACGCGGCGACGCCGATGATCAGCGCCAGGAGCAGGGCGTAGAGGAGGAGGAGCAGCACCCCGCCGGCGAAGCCGTGCTCCTCGGCGAAGACCGAGAAGACGAAGTCGGTGTGCTGCTCGGGCAGGAAGGAGAACTGGGTCTGGGTCCCCTCCCCCCAGCCCTTCCCCCAGGTGTCTCCCGAGCCGATGGCGATGGTGGACTGGATGTGGTGGTAGCCCGCGCCCTTCGCGTCGCCCTCGGGATCGAGGAAGGCCGTCACCCGCCGCCGCTGGTAGTCCTCCAGGAACCACAGCCAGGCCGAGCCGGCGACCACCAGGCCGCCGACCACCCCGACGATGAGGGCTCGCCGGTGGACCCGGGCGAAGAGCACCATGGTCCCCCCCACCGCCAGGATGAGCAGCGAGGTGCCCAGATCGGGCTGGCGCACGACCAGCAGGACCGGCAGGCCCAGGAGCAGCGCCGGTACGAAGAGGCGCCGGAAGCCGTAGCCTTCCCGGGGTTCGACGTCGTCGTGGTAGAAGCGCGCGAGCGCGAGGACCACCGCGACCTTGGCCAGCTCCGAGGCCTGCAGGCGGACGGGCCCGAAGACCAGCCAGCGCTGGGAGCCCTTGTGGACGTTGCCGACCAGCAGGGTGAGCACCAGCAGCACCAGCACCAGCCCGTAGAGGGGATAGGCGGCGTGGAGGAGGTGCCGGTAGTCGAAGACGCAGAGCAGCAGCGCGATCCCGAAGCCGAGGCCCAGCCAGGCGCTCTGGGAGACCCAGACCTGGGTGTGGGCGGCCTTCGAGGCCGAGGCGAGGTTCCACAGGCCGATCAGGGCGATGATCACCGTCGTCCCGAAGAGACCCCAGTTGAAGTTGGCGAGCACCTTCTGGGAGGCGCCGTCGGAGGCGAGCTTCATCCGTGCACCAGCCCGGCCTCGGCGCCGAGGGCGCCAGGGGTGTGGCCGCCCTCGGGCGGGCGGAGGAGGCCGGCGGGCGGCTCGCTGTCCCGGCTCCGCGCGGGGGCGGGCTCGTCGGCGCCGGCGCGCTGGGCGGCGTCGAGGGCCTTGAGCTCGAAGTAGCGCTGGATGACCTTCATCGCGGTGGGGGCCGCGCCGCTGGAGCCGTGTCCGCCGTGCTCGTTGAGCACGACCACCGCGATCTCGGCCTGCTCCACCGGGGCGAAGGCGGCGAACCAGGCGTGGTCCCGCTCCTCCCAGGGCAGGTCCTCGGCCTTCTCCCGCTCCTCACCGAGCTTCACCACCTGCGCGGTGCCGGTCTTGCCCGCCACCTCGACGGTGAAGCCCTCCCGGCGGGGATAGCGGTAGTAGGCCGTGCCGCCGGGCTCCATCACCACCGCCCGCAGCCCCGCCCGCACCGCCGCCAGGTGCTCGGGATCGACCACCATCTTCTGGCGGACCTTCGGGGCGAAGCTGCGCAGGGTCTTCCCCTGCGCGTCCTCGATCCGCAGGGCCAGCTGCGGCTGGTAGACGGTGCCGCCGTTGGCGATGGCGGCGTAGGCCATGACCAGCTGCAGGGGCGTGACGTTCACGTCCCCCTGCCCGATCGAGGTGTTGAGGGCGAAGCCCCGGGTGTAGCCGTCGGGGCTGACCCGGTCGTGGTAGGCCACGTCGGGGATGATCCCGGGCACCTCGTGGGGGAGCCCACACTCGGTCTTGCTGCCGAGGCCGGCGGCGCGCGCCCACTTCGCGATGGGGTCGATGTCGATCCGATCGCTCACCCAGTAGAAGTAGGTGTCGCAGCTGTGCTGGATGGCGCGGTTCAGAGAGGTCGTGCCGTGGCCCGCGGCCCGCCAGCAGCGCCAGCGCCGGCGGCCCATGCGGTAGCCCCCGTTGCAGTGGGTGGCCTCCTCGGTGCCGATGCCCTGCTCCAGCGCGGCCAGCGCGGTGAAGACCTTGAAGGTCGAGCCCGGGTGGTAGTGCTGCTGGATGGCGCGGTGGAGCATCGGCTCGAGGGGGTCGTCCCGCAGCAGGCGCATCTCGGTGCGGGTGATGCCCGCGGTGAGGCGGTTGGGATCCGGCGCGGGCCGGGAGAGCATCGCCCGGATGAAGCCGGTCTGGGGATCCACGACGACCACCGCGCCGGCGCGGCCGGGGAAGACCTCCTCGAGGGTCTCCTGCAGGCGGGCGTCGATGGAGAGCACCAGGTTGTGGCCGGGGACGGCGGGCTGGATCCGCTCGGCCTCGGGGATGAGGGCGATGACGCCCTCGTCGGTCTGGAGGCCGGCGAGGCGCCGGCCCTTCGCGTCGACCACCACCTTCTCGAGGCCGTCGGTGCCGCGCAGCTCGTCCTCGAAGATCTCCTCGAGGCCGCTGCGGCCGATGCTGTCGCCGAGGCGGTAGTCGAGGCCCCTCTCCTGAGCCCGCTCGAGCTCGCGGGGGCCGATCTCGTTCATGTAGCCGAGCACGTGGTAGAGCGAGGGCCCGTAGCGGTAGTGCCGCCGCGGCCGGACGTGGATGTCGACGCCGTCGAGCTCGAGGCTGTGCGCCTCGGCCCAGTCGAGGGCGTCGCGGCCGACGTTGCGCGCGACCCGGATCGGCCGGAAGCGCTCCAGCCCCCGGGCCGACGCCACCTTCTCGGCGGCCTGCCGCGAGATGCCGGCGGGCAGCTGCAGCCCCTCCTCCAGGTGGCGCAGGGTCGCGTCGGGATCCTCGCAGAAGGCCGGGGTCAGGAAGACGTCCCAGGCCGGGCGGGCGTCGGCGACGATGGTGCCGTTCGCGTCGAGCACCATCCCCCGATCGGCGGCCAGGGGGATCTCCTTGACGACGTTGGAGCGGGAGCGGGCGGCGAAGTACTCGCCCTGCGCGACCTGCAGCAGGTAGAGCCGGACCCCCAGGATGAGGAAGGCGGCGTAGGCCACCCCCAGCACCCAGACGTAGCGCGATCCGTAGTCCCGGCCCTCGCCGGTGGCGGGCATCAGGCTCACGAGAGCCAGACCTCTCCGCCCTCGGTGGGCGCCCCGACGACCAGGCGGTCGAGGAAGCCGGCGAGGGAGTACACGAGCGGCGCCAGCGCGGTGGCCAGCGCGATCTCCACCCCGTGGCCGAGGAGGATCACCGAGGTGGTGGCGGCCTCGAGGCTGGAGCTGGCCCAGAAGACCAGGGCGAGCACGGCGAAGCGCACGGTCTCGGCGAGGCCGGCCACGACGACCACCACCGCGGGGACGGCGTCCACGGCCTGGGTCGCGTAGCGGACGAAGAGGAAGACCACCACCCCGATCCCCACCGAGAGCCCGGACGGGGTGCCCGCGAAGACGTCCCAGAGGTAGCCGATGCCCGCGGAGGCGAAGGCCCCCTCGACCGGGCCGGCCCGGACCCCCAGGTAGAGGATCAGGCCGAGGAGGAGCCCGGCCCCGAAGGCGCGCACGCCGAGGGCCGCCAGCAGCGCCGACTCGAGGGAGCCCAGGACGATGCCCAGGGCGAGGAAGAGCGCGACTCGACGCATGATCCTAGGGGCTCTCCGCCCCTCCCTCGGGGCCCGTCGCCAGGCCCGCGGGGGCGATCGTGTCCGCGAGGATCATGACCTCGTCGAGGCGGGCGAGATCCACCACCGGGATCACCTTCGCGCTCTGGAAGAGGCCGTGCTGCCCCCGGGTGACGCCGGTGACCCGCCCCACCGGCAACCCCTTGGGGTAGATGCCCCCGGTGCCGGAGGTGACGAGGAGATCGCCGTCCACGATGTCGTCGGTCCGCAGCGCGTTCTCGAGCACCGCCTCGTCGAGCGCCCCGGTGCCGCGCACCGTCACCCGCGCCCGGGAGCGGACCACCTGGGCGGCCACCGCGCTGTTGGGGTCGGCGAGGAGGAGCGTGTCGGACCAGCCCTGCCCCACGGCGACCACGCTGCCCACCACGCCCTCGGGCGCGACGACCGGCTGATCGACCCGGATCCCGCCCTCCTTGCCCCGGCCGAGGCGCAGGGTGCGGGCGAGGGTCGGCGTCACCCCCACCCCGATCACCGGCGCCACGATGGGCGGCAGGCCGTCCTCCCGGCTCAGATCGAGGAGGCGCCGCAGGCGGGTGTTCTCGACGGCGATCTCCTGGCTGGCGTCGACCTCCCCCTGGAGGCGCAGGACCTTCCGCCGGAGCTGCTCGTTCTCGTCCTCGACCCCCACCAGGTAGACATAATTGTGGAAGAGGTCCTGGACCCCCTCCACCGTCCAGACCACGGCTCGCTGGATGGGCGAGGAGAGCCAGAGGACGGCCCGATCCGCGGCATTACGCTTCCCGGGCGCCTTGCTCCCCGCCGTGAAGAGCAGGAAAGGAACGACCAGGAGGAGCACCACGACGGTGAGCTCGCGATAGCGGCGCAAGAGGGCCCACATGGGTCTTGAATCTTCAGGGTGCCGCGAGTAGCTTGTCAAGCTCTCAAATCCCCAGAACTAAAGAGATTTACCCAGGAGAGTGCCGATGCTCGGCAAGCTTCGCGACCCCCGCCAGAACGTCGTCTTCAAGTACGTCATCTACGCGGCGCTCGGCGCGATCATCATAGTCTTCGCGATTTCCTTCGGCCCCGGCAGCTACGCCCCCAACACCCAGGGTGCGCAACAGGCCGCCTTCGTCGAGGGAGAGATCATCACCGCCGCCGCCTTCGAGCGCGCCTACGCCCAGTACCTCGAGCGCTACCGCAGCCTCACGGGCCAGCCCCTGAAGCGGGAAGAGGCCGAGGCGATGGGGATCCGCAAGACGATCCTCGACGGGCTCATCGAGCGCGAGCTGGTCGCCAAGGCCGCCCTCGCCCAGGGCATCCGGGTCTCCGACGCCGAGCTGAAGAAGACCATCACCGAGATGGACTTCTTCCAGGTCGAGGGGAAGTTCGACCCGGAGCGCTACAAGCAGATCGTGAACAACTACTTCGGGCTGCCCCGCGCGAAGTGGGAGGCCCAGCTGCGCAAGGACCTCCTCGCCGAGAAGATGCGCCTCGCCCTCAAGGAGTCGGTGAAGATCTCTCCGGCCGAGGTGAAGGCCGCCTACCTGCGCGAGAACGACAAGATCGACCTCGAGTACGTGCGGCTCTCCCCCTTCCAGTTCAAGGGCGCGACCCAGGCCGACGAGGCCTCGATCGACGAGGTGCTCGCCAAGCGCAAGGACGAGGTCGAGGCCTTCTACGAGCGCAACAAGTTCCGCTACAGCCAGCCCAAGCGGGTGCAGGCGCGGCACATCCTGATCAAGTTCGACGCCGCCGGCGGTGACGCCGCCAAGGAGACCGCCCGCGGCGAGGCCGAGGCCCTCCTGGCGAAGGTGCAGGCCGGCGAGGACTTCGCCGAGCTCGCCAAGGCCCACTCCCAGGACGACGGCAACAAGGATCGCGGCGGTGACCTGGGCTGGTTCGGCCCCGGCGCCATGGCCAAGCCCTTCGAGGAGGCGGCCTTCGCCCTCGAGGAGGGGCAGCTCTCCGGCGTCGTCGAGACCAAGTACGGCTTCCACCTCATCAAGGTGGAGGGCGTGCGCCCGGCCGAGGAGAAGCCCCTGGCCGACGTCGAGCGCGAGGTCGCCGGCCTGGTCATCGATGACGATCTGGCCAAGCAGGCCGCGAAGGCCAAGGCCGAGGAGATCCTCGCCGAGGCCCGCACCGGCAAGACCCTCACCGAGATCGCGCCGCCTCCCACGGCGCCGGCCGAGGGTGAGCCCGCGGCGCAGAAGCCCACCCACACCGCGAACAGCACCGGGCTGACCGCCCTGCAGGGCTCCTACGTGCCGGGCATCGGGCGGGACGACGACCTCGCCGCCGCCGTGAAGGGCTTGAGCGCCGAGAGCCCCCTCCTCGACCGCGTGGTCGAGGTCGGCGGCGCCTTCTACGTCGTGCGCCTCAACGAGCGGCAGACCCCCGACCTGGCGAGCTTCGAGACCGAGAAGGGCGCCATCGAGGAGCGCCTCCTCGCGGCCAAGCAGCGCGAGGTCGAGAAGGCCTGGGTCCAGGGCCTGCGCGACAAGGCCGACGTGCGGCCCAACGACGCGGTCCTCCTCGGCGGGTCTTCCTGAGCCGGGGGGAGCGTCCTGCTCCCCCCGAGCCCCCCATCTCACCCCGAGGTCCAGGGGACCGCTGCGCTCCGCCGGCTGGGCGCCGCCTGAGCGCGCTTCTGCCGCAGGTGAGTCACTTCACCTTCGGGGGCGGCGGGTAATGCTCCTCGAGCTTCTCGAGGAGCTTCTCGGCGCGCGCCTCGTCGAGGCCCGCCGCGACGCCGGCCGCGACGATGGCCTTGCGCTTCGCGCCCGTGCCGGCGACGTCGTCCATCGGGATCACCGCCCGGGTCTCGTCGAGATCCAGCTCGGCCCCGAGCTTCGGCTCCATCAGGAGGCGCTCGTTGAGGCCCTCGGTCCGGGGGACCGGCTTGCCGTCCCGCGCCACGGTGAAGAGGGCGTAGGGGCCGCAGAGGTTCCGCAGCTTGCCCGGGTGCGCCACCAGCTCGAGGAGGGCCCCCTCCTCCCCGAGATCGCCGCGCCGGCTGGCCGCCCGCAGGGTGGCCTCCAGGTCGCCGGCACCGATCTGCAGGGGCAGCTCCAGCTCGACCCGCCGCACCGGCCGCTCGCCGGGGACGAGGACGTTGCGCGCCACGGAGTAGTGCACCTCCCGGTGCTGCATCCCGGGCCCGCCCCTGGCCGCCGCGTCGCCGGTCTTGGCGAAGGAGAGGAAGTCCTTGGCGGCGGAGGAGACCTTGTTGCTCGCGGCCCCGCCGCCGCCGGAGTCCCCCTCTCCGGAGGGGCAGCCCAGGAGGGCGAGCGCGGAGAGGACGATCAGGGAGAGCCTTCGCATCACTGCACTCCTGTCAGGTCGAGCGCGAGGCTGCCCTCGGCGCCGCTGTAGTCCAGGCGGATCGTCCACTCGCCGGCGCTCGAGGTGATCGAGGCGGCGGCGGCCGGCGGTCCGGCGGCGGTGGCGCTCTCCCGGTAGGCCTGCAGGCCGTCCGGGGAGGTGAGCGCCAGGGAGACGCTGCCCGCGCCGAGCGCGGTGCCGCTCCAGTCGACCCAGACCCGATCCCCGCTCACCGACCAGACCTCCTCGCGGTTGCCGGAGGCGTCGTTCAGGGTCGCCTGGAGCGAGTAGGCGTTGGGGGAGTTCTCCACCACCAGATCCTCCAGGGCCGGGGGCCCGCAGCCCACCGCGGCGGCGGCCAGGAGCGCGGCCAGGGGCGCGACGGCGACGAGGGGCCTCACGAGGCCGGGCTCCCGATGCGCTGGCCCAGGCGGATGGGCTGCCCGGGCGCCAGGCCGGGATCGAGCGCGCCGTGCTCCTTCGAGAGGAGGAGCACCACCGTCGAGCCCATCTCGAAGATCCCCAGCTCGGCGCCCCGCTCGAGCGCGCGCCCGTCGTCGTAGCGGCGCGCCACCGGCGGCCCCGGCACGTTGGTGACGATCTCGTCGAAGCTCGCCCGCATCCGGCCCACGCAGGTGGCCCCCACCATGGCGACGCAGACCGCCCCGCGATCGCTCTCGAGGAAGGTGAGCAGGCGCTCGTTGGCCACGAAGAGCTCGTCCAGGGTGTCCACCGCGGCCGGGAAGACCGGCCAGAGGGTCCCCGGCACGTGCACCGCCTCGCTGATCCGGCCGGCCAGCGGCGCGTGCACCCGGTGGTAGTTGCGGGGGGAGAGGTAGATCGTGAGGAAGTGACCCTCGAGGAAGGGCACCTCCCTCCCCTCCCCGCCGAGGAAGCGGTCGAGGGGGTAGGTGCGCCCCTTCGCCTGGATCAGCTGGCCGTCCTCGATGCGGCCGAAGGCGCCGACGGTCCCGTCGCAGGGCGAGACCGGCGTGCCCGGCCCGCCCTCGATCTCGCGGGCGCCCGGCTGCAGCTCCCGGATGAAGAACTCCCCGAAGGTCGGGAAGTCGGCGGGGTCCCGGGCGATCTCCCCGGTCTCGATCCCGTAGAGCTTCACGAAGGTGCGGATGGAGAGGCGGTGCATGGCCCGGGGCCAGGGCCCCCGCACGGCGCCGCCGACGGCCCGGGAGAGCGCGTTGCGCGGGAGCACCTTCAAGAGGGTCAGGGCGAGCCTTCCGTTCATCGCCTGGATGGTAAACCAGAGATCATGATTCCCGAAGAGCCGCTGGCGCCGCGGCCCGGCGCCCTCCCCAACTCCGATTCGGTGTACGCTTCCGTCGGAAGGGCAAAGGGCGGTATTCACGACCAGGTCGAGGAGGTGGTCGTCCTGGCGTCGGGACCGGAGGCCTGTAGGGGCGAATGATGGGAACCTCGCAGACGGTGAGACGGAGGCGCACGAAGGCAGCCTCTCCCTGGGGACTTTCCCTGGCCCTCTGCCTGCTCCTGACCCCGCTGGCCGCCTCGGGCCAGCAGCGGACCTACGACCTCCGCCCCCTGGAGCGGGTGCGCAACCCGCTGGTCGGCCGGGCCGATCTCGCCGGCCGGGTCTTCGAGGATCTCGACGAGAACGGCCGTCACGACGCCGGAGAGCCGGGGATCGCCGGGGTGATGATCCGCCTCGGTGACGGCCGCTTCGTGATCACCGACGCGACCGGCCGCTATCAGTTCAGCGAGCTCTCGCCCGGGCAGCAGAGCGTGGCGATCACCCGGGGATCCCTGCCCACCGGCGTGGCGAGGGCCCCGGCCCCGCGGCTGATCGAGCTGCCTCCCGGGTCGGTGCGGACCCTCGACTTCCCCCTGGTGATCAAGATGGAGGCCCTCCAGGTGGGCCAGCCCGAAGTGCGGGGTCAGGCCCTCTTCCTGGCGCTCGAGGAGCTGCCGGTGAACGTGGTTGGCAACGCCACCGATCTGCAGGCGCTGGTCAACGGCGCCCGCCTCGCCTTCCCCGCCGTGGACGTGGAGCTCTCCGGCTTCTCCCGCGGCGGCTTCGTCGACGCCGCCGAGCCGAGGGGGGCCGCCTTCCAGCCCTCGACGACCTCCCGCGAGACGCCCGGCCGCTGGACCCTGGCCGTCAGGGACAGCGAGGCCAGGGTGGTCCTCGAGACGAGCGGCGAGGGGCAGCCCCCGCGGAAGATCGACTTCGAGGGGAAGGACTCGGCGGGCGCGGCCCTCCCGGCCCCGGCCGGCTACACCGTGCAGCTCTGCCTGAGCTACGCCGGCGACGAGCGCAGCTGCAGCCCCTGGCGGCCCTTCGGGCTCACCACCGGCAAGGGCCGCAAGATGCAGCGGCCCGCCCTCGACGTGCCCCCGGGGGACGCCCTGGCCGAAGTGAACGGTCAGGCGGCGACCCTCGACAAGGACGGCTCCTTCATCTCGCCGGTTCGCCTCGGCGCCGAGGCGCGAACGATCCGGGTGCGCCTGCGGCGGGCGGACGGCCGCGAGTCCTCGGCCTCCATCGAGGTGCCCGCCTTCGTGGTGGAGAGCCCGGGCGCCGAGACCCGGATCACCTGGGGGAGCGAGGAGCCCCCCCTGATCGCGCCCGAGCGGCCGGCCGACGGGGACCTGGAGGTCCACCTGAAGCTGGGCGTGAAGGGGGCCCGCCGGGCCCAGGTCGGCAACGACGATCTGAAGCTGAAGGACGGCGTCGCGGATCACGTCATGAAGGTGGGCAACAAGGAGCGGCGCCTGGAGCTCTCGGCGATCGGTGAGGGCCAGGTCAGCACCCTCTACGAGCTGCGCGCCTGGTGGAGCGACACCCGCCCCGACGGCCGGGCGATCATCGATCAGCCGGCGATCCCCCAGCTCTACTGCGAGCTGCCCATCGAGACCTCGGTGCTCAACAGCCCCTTCCTGCGCATCCGGGGTCACACCGAGCCCGGGAACCGGCTGCAGGCGGGCGCGAAGGCCATCACGGTGGGGAGCGACGGACGCTTCGACACCCTGGTCGAGATCGCCGAGGGCGACCTCCTGCTCGAGGTGACCAACCCCGAGGGGACGGTGGGCACCATCAAGCGCAGCTGGCCGGTGGAGAGCAGCAGCCTCACGCCGGGCGCCACCCTCGAGCTCGCCCCCTTCGGGCGCGCCCTCTACTCCCCCACCCCCGGGGTCTCCCCCGAGCTGCGCAAGGGCCTCCAGGCGACCGGCAGCGGCTACGGGATCTACTCCCTGCAGAGCGGTCTGCGCCTCTGGGGCGGCGCCGGGGTGCAGACCGAGGACCGCCCGCTCCCCGCCGAGGGAGAGCCGGGCCTGGCCTGGGGGCGGGCGGACGCCCGCCTGGGCGCCGAGGGCGGCCTCGGCAAGCACCTGGGCTTCGCCCTGGGCTACCAGGGCGCCTTCTTCCTGGGCGGCGACGCCGGGCTGCCGATGCGCCACGCGGTGGACGGGGCCTTCGGGCTGGAGAGCCAGGCCTTCGACGCCCTCCTCGACGCGGGCCTCCTCCAGGGCGCCCGGGACGACAGCAGCAGCTTCACCCTGGTGGGCGGCGGCCTCGGTGTGCGCTTCCGGGCCACCGAGGGCCTCGACCTCCGCGCCCGGGTGGGCGGGCGCGTGAGCGCCGCCGGGGGCGAGGGAGAGGTGCTCGACGGCGCGCTGCAGGCCACCTTCCGCTCCCGCGGCGGGCTGCTCGCCTCGCTGCGCTACGCGCACGTCGAGGACAACCGGGACGTCGAGCCCGAGGCCGCCGGCGACGTCGTCCATCTCTCCCTCGGCCTGCCCCTCGGCCAGAAGCTCCAGCTCTCGGCCACCCTCGGGGCCTGGCTCGTCAGCGGCGCGATGACCCTCTTCCAGGCCAGCCGCCTGGAGCTCCTGCCGACCTCCAGCTTCCTCTTCGCCCTCGACTTCCGGCTCCAGTCGCAGCCCGAGCTCACCGAGTACCTCGGGCGCGCCGAGCTCTCCTACCAGCCCAGGCCCTGGCTCCGCCTCGGGCTCGTCTATGCCTACGTCGCCGTCACGGGGGGAGTGGAGCACAGCTCCCGCCTCCAGCTGCGCCTACAGGTGGTCTACTGATGCGTATCTTCACCGCGCTCCTCGCCCTCCTCTCGGCGCTGGTCGTCCTGGCCGGCTCCTACTGGTTGGTCTTCCTCTTCGACTCCACCGGCTCGAGCACCGATCAGGTCGCTCACCTCACCGGCGCCTTCAACCAGGTCGAGTCGCGTCACGCCCAGGAGCTCTCCTTCGAGGACGCGATCGTGGGCGACGGTCTGAAGGAGGGCGACGTCATCCGCACCGGGATGCGCTCCCGGGCGGTGGTGAGCTACCTGGCCGGGCTGACCCTGAACGTCGATCCCACCTCGATGGTGGTCATCACCTCTCCGAGCATCGACGAGGAGGGCCTCGCGGTGCAGGAGGTCCGGGTCGAGTCCGGCACGGTCTCCGGTGACATCTCCGGCGGCCGCCGGGTGGTGCGGATCCTCGACGCCCAGGGTCAGGTGGCGGCCCGCCTGATCTCGAACACCGAGGGCAGCGAGCGCCTGCGCTACCGCTTCCGCCGCTCGCAGGACGGCCAGGCCGAGGTCTCGATCCTCTCCGGCTCCGCCGACGTCGACACCGGCGGCGAGACCCTGCGGGTGAAGGCCGGCCAGGCGGTCTCCCTCCCGGCGGCGGGCCCCGCCCAAGTGAAGGCCCTGCCCCCCTACCCCCGCAGCCTCCGGCCCGGCGTGGACGAGCGCATCACCCCGACGGCCGCCGAGCCCAAGGTCCAGCTGGGCTGGGAGGCGGTGCCGGGGGTCGAGAGCTACCGCGTGCAGGTCGCCCGCGGCTTCGGCTTCACCGACCTCGCCACCGACGCTACCGTCGATGGCACCACCTACTCGATCGCGCCCGACGCCGCGGGCAGCTGGTTCTGGCGGGTGGCCTCCATCGACGCCGAGGGCCGCCAGGGCGAGTACGGCTTCGTGCGGCGCTTCTTCCTCACCGAGGTCTACAAGGCGGGCGGCGCCCCGCCGCCGGTGGTCGAGGAGTCGGCGCCGGAGGAGACCGAGGAGATCGTGGAGGAGGAGCTCGCCACCGAGGAGGAGTTCGATCTCAAGGGCCAGGTCCTCGGCAAGGGCCTCGCCCGCCAGGCCGAGGGCAAGGGCTCCTTCAAGCCCATCAGCGGCAAGGTGAAGCTCTCGGCCAAGGACGTGCTCAAGGCCACCCAGGCCACCGGCCTGAAGCTCGGCAAGGGCGCGGTCCTCGGCGCCCAGGCGGACAGCCAGATGGTCCTCGCCCGGGCCGGCAACAAGGGCGGCCGCCGGGTGGTGGTGGTCGAGCTCCAGTCCGGTGAGATCACCGCCGACCTCTCCGGCTCCAGCTCCTCCATGGCGTCGGTGGTCGTCGAGAGCCGGGGCACCCGGGTGAGCATCGACGGCACCGGCGACCAGGGCACCAGCGCCCGCGCCGAGCGCCTCCCCGATGGGCTGCGGGTCATCTCCGAGCGCGGCACCGTGCGCGTGCGCAGCGGCGGCATGACCGAGGAGGTGCCGGCCGGCTTCGCGGTGCTGGTGCCCTCCAACGGCGCCCCCGGCGCGCGCGTCGCCATCCCGGCCCCGCCCATCCCGCGGACGCCGGACAACAGCGCCACCTTCATGACCCTCGACTCGCCCCCGGCGGTCGACTTCGAGTGGTCCCCCGTGCCCGAGGCTTCGGGCTACCAGCTCGTGATCAGCTTCGATCCCGACGGCACGGCCCCGGTCTACGCCCAGATGCACGACAAGATCCGCTACGCGAACCGCGGCCTGCGTCCGGGCAAGTACTACTGGACCGTCCGCGCGGTGAGCCCCGAGGGGGTGAGGGGTCGGCCGGGCCCGACCTACAACTTCTCGATCCTCAAGGACAACAAGCCCCCGAAGGTGACGATCTCCTCGCCGGGCGACGGCCTCACCGTCGACACCGCGAAGGTGACGGTGAAGGGTCAGACCGAGGCCGGCGCCAAGGTGAAGATCAACGGCCGGGAGCTCTCCGTCCAGGACAACGGGCAGTTCTCCACCGACGTGAACCTGACCCCGGGGCTCAACCAGATCGTCATCGAGGCCGTGGACCCGGCCAACAACGTCACCTTCAAGAACCTGAAGGTGCGACGCGAGGGACCGTGAGCCTACAGACCAAGCTGTTGACCCTCTCCGCGGCCTTCATCCTGGTGCCCATGGGGGTGCTGGCCTGGATCGGCGTCTCCTACCTGCAGGAGGACAAGCGCGCCTTCGTCCAGCTGCTCGGCACCGAGAGCACGCCGGTGATCGCGCGGGCCGTCGGCGCCAACCTCGAGGCTTTGACCTCGCGGATGGAGGCCATGGGCGAGGTCGCGACGGCGCCCTACCTCAACCCCCGCAGCCGGGTGACCGCCACCGAGACCCTCTTCGCCGGCAGCGGCTTCTTCGCCCTGCGGGTGAAGCAGGCCGAGGAGCGGGTGGCCGATCTGCGGGTCGATCCCGCCAGCCTCGGCAAGAGCGGCGAGGTGATCCTCTCCGGCATCGATCAGGCCGCGCCGGCGCTGCCCTCCGGGGAGACCGTCGTGGAGAACGTGAGCCGGCTCCCGCAGCAGCCGGTGGCCCGGGTCCGGATCTCCCGCCGCGCCTCGGTGGGTGAGATCGAGGTCGAGGCCCTCGTCGACGGCCGCTGGATCTTCTCGCCCTCCCCGGCCTCCACCCTCGACACCTGGGTGGTGGACACCAATGACCGGGTGCTCACCGCCCTGGAGGCCTCCCGGGTCGCGACCCAGGAGGACGCCTCCTCCCTGCCCCCGGTGCTGGCGCTGCGCGAGGGACGCACGGGCTCGGTGGCCTACGACCGCGGCGGCACCAGCCGCATCGGCTCCTACGCCGCGGCGCCCCTCGGGGGCCTGGGCGTGGTGCAGGACCTGCCCTCGGACTCCATCGCCCAGGCCGTCGCCTCCCTCGGGAGGAAGGTCGCCCTCATCGCCCTCATCGCGATCGTGGCCGCCCTGGGCCTGGCCTTCCTGGTGGCCCGCGGCGTGAGCCGCCCGGTGATCCTCCTGGCGAAGACCGCCGAGCAGATCGGCCAGGGAGAGCTGGACGCCTTCGTCCCCCAGGTCGGCAGCGGCGAGCTGAAGAAGCTCTCGGTCGCCTTCGCCCAGATGCAGCAGGGCCTGGCCGAGCGGGATCAGCGCCTGATCGAGGCCCAGGAGGCCCTGGTGCACTCCGAGAAGATGGGCGCCCTCGGCCACCTCGCCGCGGGCATCACCCACGAGGTGAAGAACCCCCTCTCGGGCATCCTGGGCTACGCCCAGCTGGCCAAGAAGCTGGCGCCCGAGGGCTCCCCGGTGATCTCCCACCTCGAGACCATCGAGAAGGAGAGCCGGCGGGCCACCGAGATCCTGGGCAAGATCCTCTCCTTCTCCCGGCGCGAGACGGGCCAGATGGAGCCCCTGCAGCCCAACACCATCGTCGGCGAGTCCATCAAGCTGGTCGCCCACCCCCTGCAGATGGCCCACGTGCAGGTCTCGGTGGGCTTCGGGGAGGGCCTCCCCGAGGTGATGGGCGAGCTCTCCGGGCTGCAGCAGGTGCTGATGAACCTCTGCCTCAACGCCGCCGACGCGATGAAGCCCAAGGGGGGCCGCCTCGAGCTCACCACCAGCAAGGCGCCCGACGGCCGGGTCGTGATCTCGGTGAAGGACGAGGGCCACGGCATCACCCCCGAGAACCGGCAGAAGCTCTTCACCCCCTTCTTCACGACCAAGAAGAAGGGCGAGGGCACCGGCCTCGGGCTCTCGGTCTCCTACGGCATCGTGCAGGCGCACCAGGGTGAGATCCGGGTCTGGAGCGAAGAGGGGGTCGGGACGGTCTTCTACGTCTACCTGCCCCCGAAGGAGCGCTTCGTGCCCCCGAAGCCGAAGCCCGCGCAGGCCTAGCGGCGCGCGCCAGAGCTCAGCGCAGGTAGCCGTGGCGCTCGAGGAGGCGCCGCAGGCCCTTCTCGGACCAGCCGCCCATCAGCTCGCCGTTCACCTCGAAGACCGGCACCCCGCCCAGCCGCATCCGCTGCTCGGCGGCCTTCTTCGCCAGGGCGATGGTCGCCTCCGGATCCCGCTCGATGTCCTTCTCGACGAAGGCCACCCCCTGCTGCTTCAGCCAGCGCTTGGCCTTCTTGCAGTAGCCGCACCAGCGGGTGGAGTAGACGATCACGCCCTCCCCGCCCGCGGCCGGCCGCCGCTCCCCGGCCCCCGCCGCCACGGGGGTGCTCCGCGGCGCCTCGGCCCTCGCCTTGGCCAGGGCGGCCATCAGGGTGGCGACCTCGGTCCGGGCCGCCGCGTTCTCCTCCAGGCGCAGCTCGCAGCGCCCGGTGAGGGTCTTCGCCTCGGCCTTCGGCGCGGCGGGCGCGTCCGAGCGGGCGAAGGCGCGCCCGGCCTCGGCGCAGGCCTCCCACTCGCCCTCGGCCGCGAGGAGGCGCAGCTCCCAGAGCTGGCCCTCGGAGTCCCCCGGGTGGGCCTCGCGCAGCTGCCGCATCCATTCCAGGGCCGGGTCGAACTGATCGAGGCTCCGGGCCGAGGCGATGCAGGCGAGCAGCGACTCCCGGTGCCGGGGCGCGACCTTCAGGGCCCGCTGACAGAGCTGCATCCCCAGGAGGGCGTCCCCGCCCTCGTTGGCCAGTCGCGCGGCGGCGGCCAGGGGATCCGCCGCCGTGGCGGGCAGGGGATCCAGATCCAGGCTGCGGAGGAGGACCTCCTCGGCGTTCTTCGCCTCCAGGGCCGCCTGCAGGGGCTTCAGGGGGTCATCGCCCGCGCCGGCCGGCCGGGCCATCAGCGCGAGGGCGAGCAGCCCCGCCGCGATCGGCGCCGCCGTGCGGGAGAGCGGTCGCGGGGCGCCTGCGGCCCCCCGCCTCAACCGCCCGCGACCTCGAAGTCCGCCTCCCGGCGATCGCCGGCGCGGGTGTCGATCACCGTGACGTGGATCGGCCCGACCACCGTCTTCTCGATGTCGTAGGAGAGCTCGTTGCACCAGCTGTTGTCACCGCAGATCGAGGGAGCCTCGCCCCGCTTGCCCACCACGTCGAGGACGATCATGCCCCCGTCGTCCACCACCACGTTGATGGCGTCGAACTCGGCCCGCCCCGGCGTCGAGCGCCGGATCGTCACCACCACCTGACCGCCCAGGGGCACCGGATCGTCCGGATTGCGGCGGCTGTTCAGGATCTGATCGTGCGAGCGGTAGCCGATCTCGGTGGTCTCGGCGGCCAGCTCGGAGGGGGCAGGACCTTCCTCGTCGATGAACTTGCGGGACTGACCGCCGGAGCAGGCCAGGCTCGGGAGCAGGAAGAGGGCCAGGAGCCATGAAGTTCGCACGGCCGAAAACTAGCACGAGGCCTTGCATCCTCCCAAGCCTCCCGGTTACGCATTCCCCTCCCCCAGCTGGAAAGGAACGGGCATGCATCCACTGCTGAAGACCCTCACCGTGGTCATCCTCGTCGGCGCGGCCGGCGCAGGCGGTATCTGGTACTACACCACCACCACCACGCAGGCGGCCTACACCGAGGCCATCCAGGATCTCCAGCAGCAGTGGACCGAGCGCCTCGGCACCATCCGCGGGGTCGACGATCCCCAGCGCTACAAGGAAGAGATCCACGCCGGTCTCAAGTGGTACTTCTCCGAGCTCAACCGGGTCTACAACCGCTACCCGGAGCTCCACGACGTCGACAAGGCGTGGAAGGAGATCGAGCTCAACAACGAGAAGGGCCACATCCAGACCAACCAGATGGAGGACTACCGCGAGTTCTTCGAGTACGCGAAGGGCGTCTTCGACACCCTCGAGCGCGGGGAGTTCGTGCCGAAGATCAACGCCGAGGCCGAGAACCTCCACCTCGACATCTACTCGGTGAAGCTCGCCGACTGGGAGGGCGCGCCCCGCCTGAAGATCGACTTCATCCTCTGGGGCGCCCCCCGCCGGGTCGAGACCAAGAAGACCGCCGCCGGCACCGTGAAGAAGGTGAAGGTCCCCCTCTCCTTCTCGCGGATGTTCTTCCAGTTCCTCGACGCCGAGGGGAAGGTCCACGGCGAGATGGCCGGCAACACCGGTGAGCCCACCATCAAGATCACCCACCCCGAGCGCTGGATCGAGGAGTTCCCGGCCCAGGCCGTCCTCGGCTCCTGGTGGGTCGAACTCTTCCCGCCCGAGGCGGAGAAGGTGATCTGGGAGATCGGCCTCTCCGGCACCAGCGACGCCGGCAACCCCTACAACGCCCTCTTCAAGTGGGAGTTCCCCGTGCCGCCGCAGTGGAAGACCGCCGGCGACTGGGGCGGGACCGAGACGGTGATGCCGGAGGAGTACATCAACCGGACCGAGACCACCGAGTAGTCCTCGGAACGGCCGTGTACGTGCACGTGGACGGGTACGTGCACGGCCTCCGCGCTACCTCGCCGGTCGTAGACGTACACGTACCCGTCTACGTCCACGGGTTCTCCCGTGGACCCAGCGAAGCGAAGAGCTAGAAGCTGACCCGCAAGCCCAGATAACTGGGCCCGACGAGCAACCGCGCGCTCGCCTCGGGCTTCTTCTCCGCCGCCGGCGCCTGCGGCTGGGGTCCGCCCTGCAGCAGGTCGATCACGACCAGCCCCGCCCCCGCCGCCAGGCCGATGCCCGCGGTGAGGTAGAGGGCGTTCGCGGTCTTCCGATCGCTCTGGTAGCTCTGCCAGTCCGCGCCATCGAGGGTGGCGTCGGGGCCCCGCCCCTCGTCCTCCCAGCGCTGGGTGAACTCGCCGGAGGTCTTGTTGGCCCGCGCCACGAAGACGACCGCGCCACCCGCGGCGAGGAGCCCCGCGCCTCCGACGCCGACCCCGGCCCAGCGCAGGACGTGGGAGCGCGGCGGCGGCGGCGCGGACGGGTCGGTGACCGCCGCGGGGGGGGTCTCCGGGGTCGGGGTCACCGCGACCAGCGGGGGCGGTGGCTCCTCCCGGTAGATCACGCCGGAGACCGAGGAGCCCTCGAGATCGACGCTGACCACGCTGGTGCGCTGGAAGCGGACCTCGACGAACTTGTCGAAGTCGCTGAAGCCCTTGGAGACGATCTTCAGGGCGTGCTTGCCCGGTGAGAGACCGTGGATCGGGCCGTCCAGGGGGGTCACCCCGACGCTCCGGCCGTCGATCTGCACGTCGGCGCCCGCGACGGGGACCTGCAGCTCGAGCTTGCCGACGTAGAGGTCGGGTCGCAGGAGCTGATAGGCGGCGCCCCTGATGCCGTCGATGAGGACCGTCTCCTCGCCGCCGATGGTCTTCTGGACCCGGCCGCGATCCTGGCCGCCGCCGTCCACCGCCTTGAGGGTGATGTTGTAGGACTCGCCCAGCGCCGCCACCACGCCGTAGACGGCGACCGCGGCGCCGAGCTTGGTCGCGAAGGGGCCGAGGCAGGCCGGCTTGCCGTCGCAGCCGATCTCGTCCGCCGCGGCGCGGGTGGCCGGGATCTCGACGAGCTCGATGCCCGGGACCCGCTCCATCTCGCCTCGCAGCACCTCCTCGAGGCGCCCGAGGGTCTCGAGATCGAGGCCCAGGCTCTTGAGGGGGTGGACCGCGACCCGGGCCGAGGCGGCCTCGGCCTCGGCGGCGGACGCGGGCGTCGAGGGGACGAGCCCCACCAGGCCGAGGAAGGCCAGGAGCAACGCCCTCCCTCGCCGGCCGGCCCGCATCACTCCTGACCGAAGGGGGTCGGGGCCCGAGCCGCCAGCTCCGACTTCGCCCCGGAGAGCTCCTCGTTGGTGGCGCGCAGGCGCTCGCTCAGGATCTGCAGGAAGGCCCAGAGGAGCTTCACCGCCAGGAGCGAGTCCCGCCGCAGGAGCGTGAAGAAGTTGTCCCGATCGATGATGAGCAGCGTGCTCTGCTGAACCGCCACCACCGTCGCCGAGCGGGGCGAGGCGTCGATCAGGGCCATCTCGCCGAAGTGGGAGCCAGCCCCGAGCTGGGCCACCGGGGTCTCCCCCGCCCGGACCTCGGCGCCGCCGCGGAGGATGACGAAGAGCTCCTCGCCCGCCTCGCCCTCGGTGATGAGGGTCTCCCCGTCGACCGCGGTGCGGGTCTGGACGATGGAGAGGAGCTGGATGAGCTCCTTGTACTTGAGGTGCTTGAAGAGCGGGATGCGCCGCAGCACCTCCATCCGCTCCTCGACGTCCGCCTTCTCCGGCGCGGTGGCCTCACCCTCGACCTCGAGGATGATGGCCGTGATGTTGTCCTTGCCGCCGCGGTGGTTGGCGAGCTTCAGCAGCTTCTCGGGCAGCTCACCGGCCGTGCCGGCGCCCAGGAACTTGGCGTACTCGTCCTCCCGCACGTAGCCCGAGAGCCCGTCCGAGCAGAGGAGATAGCGATCGCCCGGGAGCAGGTCGGTCAGGAGGGTGTCGACCTGGACCGAGCGCTGATAGCCCACCGAGCGGGTGATCACGTTCTGGAAGGCGGCGCGCTTGGCCTCCTCCTTCGAGATCAGCCCCTGCTTGAGCTGGGCGTTGACCAGGGTGTGATCCTCGGTCAGCTGGTAGGCCTTTTCGTTTC
This sequence comes from Deltaproteobacteria bacterium, assembly GCA_029210625.1. Lineage (NCBI taxonomy): Bacteria > Pseudomonadati > Myxococcota > Myxococcia > Deltaproteobacteria bacterium. The sequence continues at coordinate 20,424 of JARGFU010000052.1, forward strand.
GCAGGAGATAGGCACGAGAGTCGCCGACGTGGCCGATGATCGCCTTGGAGCCAGCCTTGAGGATCAGCACCGTGGTGGTGCCCATGCCTCGCTTCTCGGCCTGGGACTGCGCGAGATCGAAGATCTCGGCGCAGGCCAGGTGGATCGCCTCCTCGACGATCGCCTGGCACTGATCCCGCAGGTCGAAATCGGCTGGATCCGCCGCGTAGGCCTCCAGGACGTCCCTTCGCGAGGCGACGTGGGCCTGGATGACCTCGACGGCCTTGGCACTCGCGACCTCACCGGCCGCGTGTCCTCCCATACCGTCGGCGACGATGAAGAGGCCCAACTCGCTGTCCACGAGGAAGGCATCCTCATTGTGCTTCCGCTTGCGGCCGACGTCGGTCTCTCCGTAGGCGGAAAGCTGCATGCGGGCACCTTAGAACGGCGTTCGAGATGGGGTCAACGCTTCCCTCGCACCTGCGCGACGAGCCCGGGTTTCAAGGCCGAGACGGCCGGATCCTCCAGGAGGGGCCGCCGGTAGAAGTCGCGGCTGCCCGAGAAGTAGGCGGCCCGGGCGAGGTTGTCGATCGCGTCGGCCACCTGCCCCCGGCGGGCCAGGAGGTAGGCCAGCTCGAAGAAGAGCTCGGGGGAGTGGGGATGCTCGGTCAGCGCCTTGCGCAGGTGGCGCCCGACGAGGATCTCCTGCAGCTCCAGGTTCAGGGCGTGGCTGAAGAAGCGCAGGTTCACCTTCGCCCAGAGCGCCCGCACCGCCGGCTCGGCGAAGTCGCTGGTGGCGGCGGCGGCCTTCAGCTGCTGGCGGGCCTCCCGGGCCCAGCGGTGGCGGCTGCCGTCCTTCGCCAGCTGGGCCCGCAGGAAGGCGACCTGCCCCAGGTAGGCGGCCACCAGCCGGGGCGCGATGCGGCCGTTGGTCCAGGAGGGCAGCGAGCGCAGGATCGTCTCCGCCCGGTCCAGGTCACCCCCGTAGAGGGCCGCGAGGAAGGCGTGGGTGCCCAGGGAGGCGAAGGCCTGGTCCAGCTCGGCGCTCTGGCCGGGCTCGCAGAGGGTCTCGACCCCGGCGAGCTCGCCGGCCCGGAGCCGGGTCACCGCCTCGCGGATCGGCCCGGGCAGCGCCGAGAAGTCGGGATCCCGCTCCGGGTCGAAGTCGGTGGCGAGCACCCAGCTCACCGGCTCCCCCAGCAGGGGCTCGCCCACCTCCAGGAGCTCACCCTGGCGGGGGGGCGGCTCCTCGTCCTCGCCGGGGGCGCCGGGGCGGCCGGCCCGGTAGAGGGTCTCCAGCTCGTCCAGGAGGGCCCGGTGGTCGAAGCCCTCGAGCCAGACCAGCGCCAGCCCCTTGCGCGCCGCCCGCAGCCGCTGCCAGCGCTTGAAGAGGAGCACCCCCAGCCCGTAGAGGAGGGCCAGCAGGACGATGGTCAGGCGTCTCGACATGGTCTCACGGGTGCGTTGGACCCCGCCGGGGGCCCGCCGGTTCCCTTCGGGCACCCCTTGTAGACGAGAAACGCCGGCCTACGGAAGCACGGCGACGTCGCCCCGGGCTCCCTCGAAGGCGGCGCTCGCGCCCGCGCCGCCCTGCCCGGCCCGGCCCCCGTCCACCCGCAGGCGGCTGCCCTCGAGGCGCAAGGAGGCGCCCTTCAGCTCCAGGAGGCCGCCGCCGCCGCCCCCGCCGGCGCCCCCGGAGGAGGCCGCGCTGCAGCTGCCGCCCTCGCCCCCCGCGGCGAGGATCCGGCCCGAGAGCTGGAGCAGACCGGTGCCCGCGTCGAGGCTGATCCGGCCTCCGCTGCCTCCACCCCCGGCGCCCCCCGGGCTGCCGTGGCGGACGCCGCCGCCGGCGCCGCCGCCAGCCGCCAGGTCCCCGTCCAGGACGAGGTCGGCGCCGGAGAGGCTCACGATCTCGAGGCAGCCGCCGCCGCCCCCGCCGCCGGCGCCCGGGCCGCCGGGCGAGGCCGAGCCGTCGCCGCCGCCACCGCCGCTGCCGCTGCGGCTCCCGCCG
>JARGFU010000053.1 GCA_029210625.1 Deltaproteobacteria bacterium
GCTCTCTGTAAACCGCCCACCGTCGATGACTCGCGGTGGGGTAAAATGGCTCCCCACTTGCGAGCTTGGGGGCCTCGTTCTGCGAGGATCCCCTCCGAGGTCCTGCCCCGGCTGTTCACGCCCTTCTTCACGACCATACCCCGCGGCAAGGGCACGGGGCTGGGGTTGGCGCTCTGCCGGCAGTACGTCGAGGGCGCGGACGGAAGGATCTGGGCCGAGAACCGCGAGGAGGGCGGCGCCGGCCAGGGTGTCCACCGTGCAGGCATCCCCATCGTCGCAGGTCGCCGGACAGGCGGACGGGGGATCGCAGGTCTCGCCCGGGTCGAACTCGCCGTTGCCACACGGGGAGCACTCGCTGGTGTCCAGGGTTCAGTCGGAAGCACAGCTCAGTTCGCCGTCGCCGAAGCCGAGAAGGGTGCAGGTCTGGCCGGCGAGGTCGGCACCATCGCAACGCTCGCCCTCCCCGACGATGCCATCCCCGCAGGTCGGTTCCGCGCCGCTCTCGCCGCAGCTGGACCCCAGGACCAACAGGGCCAACGCGAAGAAGAGCGACTCGCCCCGCCGGGTCCGGAACGAGCGACCGCAACGACGCCTGCCAGCACCAGCAACCTCCGTCGCCATCACACATCCTCCTGGGAGTGGGGAAGATGACCGCCGCAGACCCCCGGCTCGAGGCCGGGGGTCCATACTACTCCAGATCGACGGGCCGTCAGGTCGACGGTGCCCTTGGGGGGCGGGCTGGTGGGCAGGCGCAGGTGCTCCAGGATCTTCCGGATCACCCCGGGGTCCGTGATCACGGCGAGCACCTCGAGCTTGCCGCCGCAGTGCTTGCACACGGTGATGTCGAGCTCGAAGACGCGCTTCAGGAGGGTCTTCCAATCGAGGTGGCGGGGGCGGACCTCCAGAGGGGCGCCCGAGGCGGGCGGCGACGCCGACCCCGGGCCAACCTCGTCCCCTCCCCTTCTCCCCCGAGGGGGTGAAGCAGGGTCGGGCGCAGCGGCCCGCGCGGCCATGAGAGAGAGGGCGGGGCGGTGCTTGCTGTTGGGCGCGAGGACGCCGTTTTAGCGGAGCAGGTTCTGGCCCCTGGGGCGAGGCCGTCGCGGTCATCGGCGCCGACGGCGACACCGGCATGGAGGCTGTAGCCGAAATGAAAGGCCGAGAGCCCCTTGCGCTCGAAGGTCACCTCGTCGTCGAGGCCGGGCGTGAAGAGCTGCTCTCCGACGGCGCGTCCCAGCTCCAGCCGCTCGACATCCAGCTCGTCCTCGACCTCGGGCTCCCAGGCGCCGAGGGCCTTCAGCTTCCGGCCGACGCGCCGCCAGACCTTCAAGACCAGCTCATCGAGGTCCCGGGGCGTGGGCGCCGGCAGCGGGTGGAAGATCATCGGCCCGGTATCGCCCTCCCGCGTGTAGACCCCGTCGGGGAGGAAGCTGTGGAAGTGGACATTCAGATTCAGCGCGTCGCCGATGCGCTGGATGCAGGTCAGAGAGCAGCAGAGGGGGTCGCGCACGCCGAGCCGGCGGGCCTGGAGCCGCTGCCAGTTGTAGTAGCTCCGCACGACGACGGAGTGCACCGGGCTGACCAGCTCCGGTCGGGTGACCAGGAGGTAGCGCTGCCTCCGGGGCAGCGCGAGGACGAACTGCCGGTAGGGTGCCGGCGGCAGGACCCGGTCGACCAGATGCGCGGCGGTCTCGTACATCTTGCGGGTCTGGCAGCTCGGGCAGAGGCGACCCTTGCAGGAGAAGGGCAGGAGCTGCTCGTGGCCGCAGCCGCCGCAGCGCAGGCGGGAGAAGCCGTTCGAGAGGATGCCGCAGTCGAGATAACCCTCGAGGGCCTCGACGACGTGGCGGGGAAGATCGGGGCGCAGCTCTCGGAAGGCCGGCAGGTGCTCGCGCACGATCCGGTGGAGGAAGCCGAGGGCCGGGGCGCGGGGACGGTAGGGGCGCCCCGGCTCGGTCTGGGGGGAGCCGAGCAAGGGACGCGGGCCGATTCACGTGGCGTGCCGAGACCGCCCGGTGCGAGTCCAATCGGGGACTTGCTGGCTTCGATGGGCTCTGGAGTGGGCCAGTTCTCGGACCGGAGTCCGATTTCACGAGTCGATCGCTGCCGCTCGGTCAGCGACAGGACGGATGTCGTACCCATCCGCTAGAATGAGGGCATGAGTTCCCCAGCCGAGAAGCTCTACGAGCAGGCCCTGGCCCTTCCCGAGGATGAGCGCCTGCGTCTGGGCGAGATCCTCCTCGACAGTGTTCCCCGAGAGATGGCCGAGGAGATCGAGCTCGCCTGGAGCCAGGAGGTCCTGCGCCGCCTCGAGGAGATCCGGAGCGGCAAGGTCGAGCCGCTCGACTGGGACGAGGTTCGGGCGAGCCTGCGCGCCAAGTTCTCGCGCAAGTGAGGCTGGGTCTACACGGCGAGGCCGCCCTCGAACTCGAGGAGGCCATGACCTACTACGAATCCCACCGCAGGGATCTCGGGCTGGCGTTCCTCGCCGCCATCGAGCGCACGGTCGACCTCGCCGCAGAGTCGCCTCGATCCGGCCCCCTGGTGATGGGGCCCGCCGCGGACCTGGGGGTCCGGAAGTTCGTCGTTACCGGCTTCCCCTACCTCGTGCTCGTCGCCTGCGAGGACGAGCCACCTCAGGTCATGGCGATCTCTCACACCTCCCGCCGCCCGGGCTACTGGGAGGACCGGCTGAAATAGCGCAAGTCCTCGGGATGCACCCGGATCGCCCGGCCCACCCGGACATGAGGAAGCGCTCCGCTGCGCACGAGGGCGTTGACGGTGAACCGGGACACCCCGAGCCGGTGCGCCACGTCCCGGACGGTCAGGAGCGGCTCGAGCGTACCCTCCAGAGGCACTGTGCGGCTCTCCGTCGGCCGTTCTCCCCCTGCCCCGCGCCTGGCCCCCTCGAATCGGTACGCCTCCGGTACGCCTGAGTGAGTGCAGTCCGGTGCAGTGACGTGCACCACGGGCTCGGAGTCGGGCTCCTCGACCGGAGTGTTTTCAGGGTTTTGCAGCGGGGTGCAGTCGGGTGCAAGCCCCGCCGGGCCCCCTCTCACGCCGAAAACATGGGTTCGAGTCCCGTAGGGGTCACCATCTAGAAGCCCCCTGGCATCCGCCAGGGGGCTTCTTTTTTCCGTCGGCTGCCGATCCGCCTCCCGGGCGATGGCCCGGCGCTCGAGCGGGGCTCAGCCCTGGACGCCGATGTAGTCCAGCCAGTCGCTCCTCGGGTTGAGCAGCCGCAGCTCGACGCGCAGCTCGCAGTCGATGCTCTCCAGCCCGGCGATGCCCTCGTACTCGAGGTCCGTGCTGCTGAAGGGGACGCCGAAGGCGTAGCCCAGGACCATCCGGCCGGTCTTCGGATCGACCACTCCCTCCCAGGCGTGGCCGGAGTAGGCGTGGCCGGAGTAGGCGTGGCAGGTGAAGCGGCCGCCGGCGTCCGGCAGGGTGCAGTCGGTCTTGCGCCCATTCGACTCGGGGAAGGAGTCCATCCGCAGGAAGAAGTCGACCGTGTAGTCGTTGCACTCGCGGTCGTGCTCGAGCAGCGCCGCCGCTCCACAGGAGGGCACCACCTCGGTGGTGTCCCTCGGCTGGGGCCGCACGCTGTCAGCCGTACATCTCCATCCGCATCGCCTCGCCGCGCAGCAGCCGGGCGATCTCGTCGTGACCCCTGGCCTCGGCGACGTCGGCGGCGGTCAGGCCCTCCACGTCCCTGGTGTCGATCAGGCCGAGGCGCTGCGGCCAGGTGCCGGTGCCCGGCAGGCTGTAGATCATCTCCTTCACGGCCTCGAGGTCACCCTGCTCCGCCGCCCGGAAGAGAGGTGTGCGGCCCCGCTGATCCTTCACGAAGAGGGGTGATCCGCTCATGGAGACCTAGCCTTCCCGGCCGGCGAGGGCCATCGGGCGATAGGGGATCGCGAGGAAGGCCGAGGCCTCCTTGGCGGACTTCGTGGCGGCGGCGAGGTGGCGGTGGCCGGGGCCGTGGATCGGCTTGCCGCTCCCCTCGAGGGTGACGCGGAAGCGGCCCCGGTGCTCGGTGACGGTGACCCGCGTCAGTTCACCCCAGGGCGTCCAGTCGGGGGCCCTCCCGAGGAGGCGGTGCCAGGGCCGCCAGACCCGCACGGCCCGCTTCTCGGCGTCGAGGACGACCTCGGTCTCGACGCTGGAGAGGGCGTAGAGGCCCCAGCCCGCCAGCACCACGGTGACCAGGAGGCGGCGCATCCGCAGGGCGAAGAGGGCGCCGGCCACGCCCAGGAGGCCCAGGGCCAGCTGGAGCGAGGGAGAGAAGCGCAGCCCGCCCAGGCGCAGCTCGCCGCTCGGGGCGAGCGCCCGGCGGCCCTCCTCCACGGCCTCGGAGGGCCCGGCCGCCTCGGCGATCTCTGCCAGCTCCTCGTCGTCGAGGCTCTCGCTTCGATCCGCCTCGGCCCGGAACTGGCCGACCAGGTCCCGGGCCTCGGCCAGCCGGCCCTCGGGGACGAGGAGCACGCCGTGGCGCTTCGCCGAGTGATCCACCCAGCCACCGGCCAGGGCCGACTCGTTGCCTCCGCGGATCATCGCCGGGATCCGGCGGCTCTCCAGGAGGGCCACCAGGTGCTGCCCCTCGAAGGGGTCGCGCAGCTCGACCACCTCTCCGTAGCTGCTCGCGTCCGCCTCCGGTCCCGGCGTGAGACGCAGCGCCGACTCGGGCACGCAGGGGGTGCCGCACTCGGGGCAGCGGCCCTCCTCCTCGACCTCGAGGGCGCACTGGGGGCAGACCAGCGTCTCTTGGGAGTCGGTCACACCACCAATCTAGTACCGATTGCTCGCGTGGGGCTTCAGGTGAAGGGGGCACGGCGGAAGCTCGCGGGCTTTCCAGGCGCTGGTCGATCCGACACGGCTCACGGCGCACGGCTCATGGCGCAGCAAGGTCTCGGCCGAGCCCGAGAGGTGGAAGAGCGTCCCCGGACAACCCGCACGCGGCCAGGCCGATGGGTTCTCCTGCGACTCCCCAGATGGCAGGTTGACCCAGCCGATGAGCAACCGCCGCTTCCCCTGGGATCTCACCCCCACCGACTTCGCCCGCGAGCAGGAGACGGCCACACTCGCGGGCGAGCCTCCCCTGGACCTCACGGTCTCGAACCCCCCGGCCCTCGGCCTCGGCCCCGGCCCCGAGCACTTCGCCGACCTCGACCCCGCGACGCTCGCCCGCTATGCGCCGGATCCCCTCGGCGCCCTCCCCTGCCGCGAGGCCGTCGCCACCTACCTCGCCGGCCACGGCGCGGACCTGGGCCCCGAGGCGATCCTCCTGACGGCCTCGACCAGCGAGGCCTACGGCTGGCTCTTCAAGGTGCTCGCCCCGCCGGGCAGCGCGGTGGCCATCCCCCGGCCGAGCTACCCCCTCTTCGACTTCCTCACCCACCTCGAGGGGGTGCTCCCGGTCTCCTACAACCTCTTCCACCACGAGCGGTGGCAGCTCGATCGGGGGTCGCTCGAGGAAGCCCTCGCGCAGGGCGCGAAGGCGGTGGTGGTGGTCCAGCCCTCCAACCCCCTGGGGGCCTGCCTCTCGGCCGGCGATCGGGACTGGCTCCTCGAGCGCTGCGGCGCCGCCGGCGCAGCGGTGATCGCCGACGAGGTCTTCCTCGACTACGCCGACGCCTCGACGGAGGAGCTCCAGAGCCTCGCCCACGCCGAGGCCGACGCCCGCGCGCGGGCGAGCGGCGTGGCCCTCTTCGTCCTCTCGGGCCTCTCGAAGGTGGTCGCCGCGCCGCAGGTGAAGCTGGGCTGGATCGCCCTGCTCGGCACCGTCACCGCCGAGCTACGGGCGCGGCTGGAGCTGGTCGCCGACACCTACCTCTCGGTGAGCGCCGCGGCTCAGCTCCTCGGCCCCCGCCTGCTCGCCCGCGGCGAGGCGCTGCGCGCGCCGATCCGGGAGCGACTGCAGGCGAACCTGGAGCAGATCGATCGGGCGGTCGCCTCCGGCGCCGTGCTGAAGCGGGTCTCGGAGCCCGCGGGCTGGTCGGTGGTGCTGCGCCTCCCCCACCCCCCCGAGGGCGAGCGGGACTGGGCCGGCCTGCTCCTGCGCGAGGAGCGCCTGCTCACCCACCCCGGGCACTTCTACGAGCTGGACGAGCGCCACCTGGTGCTCTCAGGGCTCACCGAGCCCGCGCAGCTCGAGGAGGGGCTCGGCCGCCTCCTGCGCCGGGTCGAGGTGGGATTCGAGGAAGGGTGAGCCCGCGCGCAGGGCCGCGAGGGTGGCCCGGGTGCGCGCGCCGGCGCCCAGCCGCCGGCGGGCCGCCCAGCGCGGCGTGTCGAAGCGGCCCTCACCCTCGGCGAGGGTCGCCCCGCTCAGCGCGACCGAGCGACCGGCGAGGGCCGCGGTGGCGAGGCTGGAGGCGGCGCTGACCCGGGCCTGGCGCAGGGCCGCGGCCTCCGTCCGCCCCTCGGCCAGCGCGCGGGTGATCCGGATCAGGCTGGCCTGCAGGGCGTCCCGCTCGCGGTCCGCGCTCTCCTCCTCGTCGCCCCGGCGCCGGGCGGTCTCGGCCGCGGCGCAGGCCGCCACCAGCCGCCCCCGCAGGGTGCGCTGCAGGCGCTCGAGGCGGGCGAGCCGGCGCTCGAGCCGCCACCGGTCGAGGCCCAGCCGCAGCGCGAGGAGGGGGTGCTCGAGGCCGCGACCGGCCTGTCGCAGGAGCGCGAGGAGGAAGCGGCGCAGGGGGCTCACGACTCACCCTCCTCGCAGGGCTCCTGCACCTCCTCGGGGCCGAGGTCGATGAGCGCGTGCGAGCAACCCGCGCCCGAGAGCCAGCGCCAGGGCACCTCCACCGGCGCTCCGTCGGGGAGGCGGGTCGTCCAGCCGGGGTAGCCCGCCTCCCGCCCCCGCGGCCGCGGGAGGGCCGCTGCGTCCAGCGCCTCCCGGAAGCGGGCCTCCACCTCGGCCACCCCGGCGGCGGTGTCGATCTCGAGCACGGGCGCGTCGGGGGGGCAGACCCGGACCAGGAGCGCCCCCGTCCCCTGGTGATAGACCAGCGAGTGGCCGGGCGCCGGCGCCTGCGCCAGGCCGCCCTCGCTGCTCGAGAGCGGGATCGCGCGGAGGGTGCCGGGATCGGAGCGGGCGAAGAGCTGCACCCGATCCGCTCCCGAGGGGTCGAGGGCGAGCGCGATCCGCGTGCGCGGCTTCAGGCCCTCCCCCTCGGTGAGGTCCCGCCCCCGCCAGAGGCCGAAGGCCTCCTCCTCGGCGCCGAGCACCGCCAGGAGGGTGCCGGCGTGGCGGACCCGGGGGGCCGGCGCCGCCTCGGGCGCCGGGCGGGGCAGGAGCAGGAGCCCCAGGCAGACGAGCGAGGTGAGGACCTCGATTCCCAGTCCAGTGATCCGTTGCCAGCTCATGAGCAAACCTCCAGGTCGGTCGGGGCGGAGATCGGGGGCGTCGAGGCGACCGCCCGCTCCAGCGCGCTCATCTCCTGATGGAGCGCGGCGAGGTGCGGCAGGATCAGCTGCCGCTGCTGCTGCTCGGGGCCGAGCTCGCCCGAGAGCCCCGAGAGGCGCAGGGCCAGATCGCCCAGCATGGTCGTGGTGCTGGCGAGCTCCTCCCGCGCGCCCGCCAGATCGCGCCGCACCTGCGCCTCGCGGGCCTCGCGGGCCCGGGCGCTCGCGTGGACCCAGCGGCCCAGGCGGCCGCTCGCCTCGACGGCGCCCTCCTCGCCCTGGCCGCGGTGCGCGTCGGCGGCCTCGAGCCAGGCCTTCGCCTCGCGGGCCCGGGTGTAGGCGGCGTCGCCCTTCCCCACCAGGCCCGCGACCTGCTGGCGGAAGGTGTCGGCCCGCACCCCGAGGATGCGCCGCGCGGCGCCGCAGTGGCCGAGGGCCGCCTCGCCGGCGGCGTAGAGCTCGAGGGGCAGCTCGAGGGGCTCCCGCAGCGGCGGGCGCCAGCCGGCCAGGGTGAGGCGCGGCCAGCGGGCGGCGAGGCGGTGCTCGGGAGAGAGGAAGAGCAAGGTGCTCCCCACGGCCCCGGCGGCGAGGCCGAGGGAGCCGGCCAGGAGCGCCGAGCCGACGAGCCCGCCCGAGGCCAGGTAGGCGGCCGAGGCGGCGGCGGCGCCGGCGCAGGCGAGGGGGAGGAAGAGGACCCGCAGGCCCACCCACCGGCGGGCCGCGCTGTTGCGGAGAGACGAAGCGTTCATCGGCTGGCCACCTCCGTGGGCCGATCGAGCTGGGGTGAGGACGAGACGAAGCGGACCCGGGCGAGGCCCGAGCGCGTCCCGACGAGGAGGGCGTCGCCGGCCACCGCCAGCGCGGTGACCTCGGCGGAGGGCAGGCCGTGGCGCAGCCCGAAGGTGCGGGTGCCCTCGGGGCCGACGACCAGCAGGCCGCCGCCCTGGGTGCCCGCGACCAGGCGCTCGCCCTGCACCACCAGGGCCCGGGGGTTCACCCGGCCGTGGAGCTCCCCGATGCCGACCGCCAGGCGCTCGAAGCGCTCCTCGCCCGGCCGCATCCGCACGAGCCCCGCGTCGTAGGTGCCCAGCACCAGCTCGCCCCCGGGGCCGACGGCGATCGCGGTGACCCAGCCGTCGGGGAGGCCTCCCTCCCCCGGGCGAAGGGCGACGAAGGCGCTCCCCTCCCCCGCCGGCTCCCGCAGGAGCAGACCGTGGAGGGCGCCGAAGGCCACCCGGCCGTCGGGCAGGCCGCGGACCACGCCGAAGTTCGAGAGGGGCAGGCCGCTGCCCTCGTCCCAGGCGCGGAAGCGCCAGGTCCCCTGCGCGTCGGGCTCGCCGCGGGCGACGCCACCGGCGGTGGCGACCCAGAGGACACCGCCCTCGGTGATCGTGAGGTCGGTGACGTGCTCCGAGGGCAGCCCCTCCTGCAGGCCGAAGCGGAGGGGCTCACCCTCCGGCGGCACCGAGAAGAGCCCGTCGGGGGTGGCGACGAGCACCTCTCCCCGCGGACCGGCGCCCAGGGCGTCCACCCGGATGATCTGCGGCACCACCCGCCGCGAGCTCTCGCCGCGCAGGCGCCAGAGGCCGTCGTCGTAGGTCCCCACCCAGATCTCCCCGGGGCCGGCGGCCAGCAGGGCGGAGACGTCGGCGTCCCCGAGCCCCCCCTGGCGGATCAGGTGCCGGTGGCCGGCGCCGTCGGCGAGGACGAGGCCCCGATCGGTGGCGGAGAGGTGCAGGCCGGAGAGGGCGAGGCGGTCGTGGGCCTCGACCGGCGGCGAGGAGAGGGGCGCGCCGAGGAGGCGGCCGTCGAGGCCCACCGGCAGGAGGCCCGCGCAGCCCTCGTCGTCGCAGCCCCGGGCGAGGAGGCGCTGCACCGGCTCGGCGGAGATCTCCCGGAGGGCCCCCGCCTCGACCACGAAGAGCCCGGCCGGCCCGGCGGCGAGGACGCGGCCGCCGCGAGTGCGGCGCAGCTGGCTCACCCAGGCCTCGCCGTACCACTCCACCGCGCCGGCGCGCCCGGGGTGCAGGAGGCCGACGCCCCGCCGGCCCGCGACGAGGAGGCCCTGATCGGGCAGGGGCAGGAGGGCCTCGAGCTGACGGCCCCGGCGGCCCAGCTGGCGCAGGGGGACGAGGCGCTCGCCCTCGAGGCGGTGGAGGCCGCCGTCGTGGGTCGCGACCAGCAGGCGGCCGCCCACTCGGGCCAGCGCCGAGATGCGCGGGCTGACGAGGCCGGCCTGGGCCCGCGACGCGACCCGGGGGCCCTCGGGTCCGAGGACCACCTCGGCCAGGCCACCCCGGGTGCCCACCCAGACCCTCCCCTCCTCGGCCAGGAGGGCCTCCACCCGCAGATCGGGGAGCCCGTCCCGGGTGTCGAGGGGATGGAGGGCGGTGCGCGGCAGCTCCACACAGCCATCGGCCTCGCGGCGCGCGCCCAGGTCGACGAGGAGCAGGCCCCCCTGCCCACCCGCGGCGATCCAGTCGCTGCCGGGGAGGCGGGCCAGGTGCCGCAGCCGATCCCGGGGCGCCTGCAGGTCCAGCAGCTCCAGGGCGAGGCGCTCGTCCTCGGGCAGCACGGTCGCCTCCGGGTCGGCCTTCAGGGGCGTGGCCTCGGTGTCGATCCGCTCGAGGCCGAGGGCGGGCGCCCGCCGCCACCAGCGGTAGGCGACCTGGGGATCGGCCAGGAGGAGGAGGAAGAGGCCCAGCACGAAGGCCGCGGGGATGGAGAGGAGGATCCGCCGGCGCCCGCTGCGGCGGCGGGCCTCCGCCCGGGCGTGGAGGGTGTCGAGGGGAGTGTTCATCAGCGCAGGGCCAGCTCGGAGGAGGTGACGGTGAGGGTGGCGTGGGTGGTCCGCAGGTTGCCGGCCCAGTCCACCGCGACGATCCGCAGGGCGTGCTCGCCCGCCGGGAGATCGGAGGGGGTCTCGATGGTCGCGCTCCAGCCCGACTCACCGGGGGTGAGTCCCAGCTCGACCTCGCGGCCGTCCCAGAGGAAGGCCGAGACGTACTTCACGTCGGCGAAGGTCTTGGCGATCTCCACCGCGTCCTCGAGCCCCGAGTCGGCGAGGGCGTCGACCAGGGAGAGGAGGGAGGTGCGCGGACGCACCCGCAGCTCGAAGAGGCCGCCGGCCTCGGTGGGGTCGATGGGATCCACCGCCAGCACCGGCGCCCGGGTGTCGACCGTGTAGGAGAGCTCGTGGCGGCGGGCCGGCCCCACCCGGGGGAGCACCAGCGCCGTCACCGGATAGACGCCGTCGACCACGTCCGGCGGCACCAGGAAGCGGGCCACCCAGAGCTCGCGGCGGGCGTCGTAGACCGCGCGCCGCACCTCACCGAAGGGCAGGTAGACCAGCACGGCCCGCGCGTCGGCGGCCGCCGGCACCAGCACCTCGGGATCGCCGGGCTTGATCCGCGCCGGCGAGAGGGAGGCCAGCGCCACCTGGGGGGCCGCGACCATGGAGGTATAGGGGGTGACCAGGTGGTAGCTGCGGCCGAGCCGCACGACCTCGTCGCGCATCTCGGGGGTCTGACCGTGGGCCTGGATCTCGGCCAGGAGGTGGTCGACGCGCCGCTGGGCCCACTGGCGGGCGACGAAGGCGTCCCCGGGGTGCTCCTCGGGGAAGGTCACGGGGATCTCGAAGCGCCGGGCCTCGCCGTTCAGCGATCCCTCGAGGACGACCTTGCCCTCCCCCGCGCCCCGGTACCGTCCGGCGATGAGGAGCTGCTGGCCCTTGTAGATGTCCGGCATCACCGCCGGGTACTGCATGGCGACCGTCACCGGGTCGTAGTCGAAGTCGATGTCGGAGAGCACCGGCCGGGAGATCGAGGAGTAGAAGCCCGCGACCACCTCGTCGATCGAGCGGCCCGCGGTGACGTAGGCGCTCTCGCCGCGGTTCTGACGGGCCAGCTCGTCGAGGAGCCGGGTGTTCACGCCGCCGGTCACCCCGAAGGTGAAGATCCGGGTGCCGTCGGTGTTGGCCGCCTGGATGTTGGCCAGGATCCGGTCGGGGTGGGTCTCGCCGGTGCTGGGCTGACCGTCGGTGAAGAAGACGATCACCCGGGGCCTCCCGTTGGGGGGCAGCATCCTGAGGGCCTTCTTCAGGGAGGCGTCGATGGCCGTCCCGCCGCCGGAGGAGAGGCGCGCGGCGAAGTGCCGGGCGTCGGCCCGGTGAGCGAGGGTGGCGGGGACCACGTCCTTGTTCCAGGGGTTGGTCGAGTCGGAGAAGGCCAGCACCGAGAAGCGGTCCTCGGGCTGGAGCAGCTCGATGCAGCGGGCCAGCGCCCGGCGGGCCTGCTCGATCTTGCTGCCCGCCATGGAGCCGGAGGTGTCGAAGACGAAGAGCACGTCCTTCTTCACGATGTCGGCGTCGGTGGTCAGCTCCTGCGGAGCGATGGAGAGCAGGAAGTAACCGTCGTCCCCCTTCTCCCGGTGGGTCAGGAAGGTGAAGCCCAGCTCATCGGACTCGACGCTGTAGTGGAGGACGATGTCCTGGTCGGGGATGAAGTCGTCCTGGGCGAAGATCGCCTCCACCGTCCGCTCGTCGATGCGGTTCGTGGCCACCGGGGTGCCATCGCTCCAGACCCGGACGATCTTCTTGGTCCGGTCCGCGAGCTTGATCCGGGCCCGGAAGTGGCGCACCCGCACCGGGGTGACGCCGGGGACCTGGAGGGGGAGCTTGAGGACGACCTCGCCGCCCTCGTAGGGGAGGATCTGGGAGTAGGTCAGCTCGGTGCGCTTGGTCCCGGAGGCGGGGATGCCCTCGACCCGGGTGCGGAAGACGCCGGGCTGGAGGTTCTCCAGCAGCGCCGGGGCGGCGCCCTGGCGGGCGGCCCGCTGGTAGGTCGCCTCGGCCTGAGCCTTCTCCTCCACCCGGCTGTCGACCCGGCGGCCGGCGACCCAGGTGGCGAAGCTGGAGACGGCCGCGGTCTCGGGGAGGGCGAAGACGTAGGTGCCCGAGAGGGTGGTGTCGCGGTGGCTCTCGAAGACCTGCCCGACGGTCACCCGGGCGACCTGCGAGTCGACGATCACGTCGACCTCGTGGGCCCGGATCGAGAGGGGGTCACCGAAGCGGACCCCCGGCTCGGCGGGGAGCAGGAGCTGGGCGCCGGCGGGCGCCGGGAGCGCGGCGGCGGCGGAGAGGAGGGTCAGGCAGAGGGCGAGGAGGGACGCGCGGGTTCGAAGCATGCGCCTTCCCATGGCACTTGCCGTGCCAGCCCCGCGAAGCGCCGAATTCGGCCCTCAGCAGGCCCTTTCCCGGGGGAGGGGCGGCTCGCGCGTGTCAGCCCGGCCACGCCTCTGCCTCCCCCTGGATGCACGAAGGCGCGCTCCCGCGGTGCAGAAGCGCGCCTTGCTTGGGGTCGACGGCCCCTCGCAGGGGCCGTCAGGGTGTCCCGGGTATCAGGCGGAGAGACCGGTGACCTTGGAGGCCTGCAGTCCCTTGGGGCCCTGGACGACCTCGAACTCGACCTCCTGGCCCTCTCGAAGCGTCTTGAACCCGTCCATGTCAATCACGGAGAAGTGGACGAACACGTCCTCGCCAGCATCATCACCAACGATGAAGCCGAAGCCCTTCGCGTCGTTGAACCACTTCACTTTACCCCGCGGCATACCACCACTCCTTGTCGAACGCCGGGATGGCTGAAAAACGCCAAAATCCCCGGACACAGCATGAATCAACCCACCGCCCATCGGCGGGTCGCGCTCGTAAGACCACGTCCGAACGAGTCGGTCAAGGGCGGCCGGGGCCGGCTAGAAGCGGCCGCCGACCACCACCCCGGCCCCGCCGGGCAGGATCCAGGGGGCCACGGCGAAGGGATCGTCCTCGGCCTCCTCGATGATCTCCTCGGGGCGCGAGCCCCCACCCTCGATGGGCGGGATGATGAGGTAGATGCCGGTCCCGATGGCGGCGAGGGAGAGCCCCATGAGGGTGTCGGCCACCGCGGCGCGGGTGCGGGCCTTGGAGACGGTCTCGGCGATGGCGTCGCGCTCGATCTGGGGGAGGGCCTTGGCGTCGCGGGCCGCCGAGCGGGCCTGGAACGCGAAGACGGTGCCGGTGGCCAGCGCGCTGGCTCCCACGCCGAGGGAGACGTAGCTCCAGACCTTCGAGCCCATGGGCTTGCCGACCTTCAGGGGCTTCACGATCGGGGCGCCGCCGGGTCCCCGGGGCAGATCGTGGGCGAAGAGGTCCTTCACGAGGGCCGAGGCCTCGCCCAGGGCGGCGCGCTGGCCCATGTCCAGGTCCAGCTCGGCGTGGGCCAGGAGGTGTCCGTCCTTGGCCACGCGGGCGGCGACCAGCCGCACCTTCTTGCCCCCGGCGGAGGTGACGCCGGCGACGACCACCTCGTCGACGCCGCACCAGCGGGCCATCGCCGCCGCGGCCCCGGAGACCTCGCCGGTGCCGAAGGCCTTGCGCAGGCTCTCCTGGTGCTTCTTGTAGGCGCCCGCCTGGAGCGCCGGGGCGAGGGTCACCTTGGCCATGGCGCCCGGGCCGGCCTGGTAGGTGTCCTGCTCCAGGGCGTAGCCGGGCGCGTCCACCGTCACGTAGTGGGGGCCCGGGGCGAGGTCCCGCAGCTCCTGGGGCGACATCCCCCGGAAGACGCCATCGACGTAGACCCGGGCGGGCTGGGGCGAGACCAGGACCTCGAGGCTGTAGCCGTGATCGCCCTGCACGCCGGCGCGGATCTCCTCCACCACCTCGAGGACGTCCGGGCTGAAGACCTCGCGGTTGAAGGTGTAGTCGGTGCGCAGGGAGAGCAGGCGGGTGAGGGTCTGGCGGGACTTGCGCACGTCGCCGCTGAAGTACTGGGTGGCCCCCATCATCGCGTAGGTGGCGAGCATCCCCGGCATGTGGACCGAGAGGTCGGCCTGCTCGTAGAGGCCGATCGCCTCCTCGAAGTGGCGCAGGGCGCCCTCGAACTCGAGGTTCTGGTAGGCGAGCTTGCCGGACTGCAGGGCCTGATCCGCCTGCTGGGCCGCGAGGCGCCGCTTCCGGCTGTTCTCGCCCCGGGCGATGTCGCTGATGTCCACGTAGCGGATGCGCGTCGACTGGCTGGCGGTCTGCCGCAGGACGTAGTCGAGGGTCGCGGCGGAGTCCTCGGCCTTGGCGTCGAGGGAGACGGCGAGCGTGCTGCCCGCCTCCTCGGCCGCCGCCGGCAGCAGCACCCCGAGGGCGCAGATCACGGTGAGGAGCTTTCTCATGTCACTTCCCCCTGGGGGCCTTCTTGTTGCCGGCCCGCTTCTCGTTCTCGGGCCTGGGTCTGGTCCTATCCCAGTTCCGGAGCGCTTGCAGCGCTGCCTGTAGCTGCTGGTCGTGGGTGGCCGCGGCGATCAGGGCGCCGTTGCCCAGGCCGTCGTCGGTGCCCGCGCCGGCCAGGGGCTCGGGGCGCACGACGATGTCGGGCTCGATCCCCCGCCCGTGGATCGAGTTTCCGTCGGGCGTGTAGTAGCGGGCGATGGTCAGCTTGAGGCCCGAGCCGTCGTCCAGGTCGATGATCGTCTGCACCGAGCCCTTGCCGAAGGTCTGGGTCCCCACCAGCACCGCCCGGTCGTGCTCGCGCAGCGCGGCGGCCACGATCTCGGAGGCCGAGGCCGTCCCCTCGTTCACCAGCACGGCCATGGGGTAGTCCCCCTCCGTGCGGGGCTTGTGGGCTCGCTGCACGTCCTCCGGGCTGGTGCGCCCGCGGGTGGCGACGATGACGCCCTCGGAGAGCCAGATGTCGCTGACCGCCACCGCCTGATCGAGGAGGCCGCCGGGGTTGTTACGCAGGTCGAGGACGATGCCGCCGGGCTTGCCGCCGGACTCCTTGCTGATCTTCTCGACGGCCCGCCGCACGTAGGTGGCCGTCCGATCCTGGAAGGAGCGGATGCGGATCACGCCGAGATCGTCGTGGCGGGTGAAGGTGACGGGGTTCACCTCGATGTGCTCTCGCACGAGGGTGATCTCCCGGGGCGCGGTGAAGGTGTCGCGCAGGAGGCCGAGGACGACCTTCGAGCCCACCGGCCCCCGCAGGCGGTGCACGGCCAGGGAGAGGGAGAGGTCGGCGACCGGCACCCCGTCGATGGTGGCGATCTCGTCGCCCGCCCGCAGCCCGGCGCGGTGGGCGGGGGTCCCCTCGATCGGCGCGATGACGATCAGGCGATCGCGATCCCGGGTGACCTCGAGCCCCACCCCGCCGAAGGCCCCGTCGGTGCCGGCCTTCATCTGGGCGTACTCCTCGGGGGTGAGGAAGACGCTGTGGGCGTCGAGGGTCTGCATCATCCCCTTGATGGCGCCGTAGATCAGGGTCCGGGGGTCGGGCTCCTCGACGTAGTTGTTCTCCACCAGGGTCAGGACCCGGGAGAAGATCCCGAGCTTGCCGTAGGTGGCCTCCCGGGCCAGGAGCGTGAAGGCCGGCAGCAGCACGGCGGTGAGGACGACGCCCACGAAGAAGGGCCGCCAGGCCCAACGGCGGGCCTCGCCCGGCCTCTGTTCTGCTGGCTTCAAGGTGGGGGTCATCATAGCACCGCCCCTGGCTTCGACACCTTCGACGCCGCCACGGGGTCCCGGCTTCACTGGAACCAGCGGCGGGGGTCCAGCGCCTCGCCCCGGTGGCGGATCTCGAAGTAGAGGTAGGCCCCCTTGAGGGAGGCCGTGTCCCCCACGAGCCCGACGACCTTGCCCGCCTCCAGCTCCTCGCCGATGGCCACGAACATCCGATCCAGGTGGGCCATCAGGGTGAAGTAGGCGTCGCCGTGGTCGATGATGATGAGGTTGCCGTAGCCGCGCAGCCAGCCGGCGTGCACCACCTTGCCCGGGGCCACCGCCTGCACCTTGGTCCCCTTGGGGGCCCGGAGGTCCACCCCCTTGTGGAGGGTCTTGGTCTCGTAGCGCTCCTCCCGCTGGACACCGAAGCCGGCCTCGATCGTGCCCGCCGTGGGCAGGGGGAGGCGCCCCCGCAGGGCGCGGAAGCCCGCCTCGCCGCCCCCGCGGGAGGCGGCGCCGAGCTCGCGCACCATGCCCCCCAGGCGCTTCTGGGCGGCCTCGAGCTGGGTCAGCATCCGCTCCCGGATCGTCCGCTCCTCGCCGAGCACCGCCAGGGTGGCCTCCCGCTCGGTGCGCGCGTCGCGCAGGCGCTTCACCCTCGCTGCGGCCGAGGCGCGCAGCTTCTCCAGCGCCACCGTCCCCTCCTCCAGGCGGAGGGTGTCCTCGTCGAGGGAGCGCTCGAGGACGCGCACCTCCTCGATCACGCGGGCGTCGGCCTGGAGGACCCGCGAGAGCATGGTCTGGCGGTTGCGCATCTCGGAGAGCGAGGTGGAGGAGAGGAGCAGGGGCAGGGTCCCCAGCCTCCCGAGCTGGTAGCGGACCACCAGGCGCGGCTCGAGGGCGGCGCGCCGCTGCGCGAGGCGCTCCCTCGCGTGATCGCGCCGCGCCCGGGTCTCCTTCAGGTCGACCTCGAGGACCTCGGCCTTGCGCTCGGCGGCCCGCAGGGCGGCCTCCTCGATGGCGAGGTTGCTCTCCAGCTCGTCCATCGCCGCCAGCACGTCGCCCTCCTTCGCGGCCAGCTCGGCCAGGCTGCTGCGCACCTCCTCCTTGCGGCGGGCCAGGTCGGAGGCCCGGTCGCCGCGCAGGGGCAGGGGAGCCAGGAGGGCGAGGAGGAGGCCGGCGAGGGCCGCCCGCTGCACTTCAGGCCGCCACACGGAGGAAGCGCCCCAGGGAGATGGCCGAGCCCGCCAGGCCGAGGCCCGACCCGGCCACCAGGAGCCAGGCCAGCACGCTCCAGGGGGCCTCGGGCCGGAAGGGGATGGCGAAGGTCTCCTGCAGCACCAGCGAGAGCTCGGGGATCATCAGCCGCCACAGGACGATGGAGACGAGGGCGGCGAGGATGGCTCCGGCCAGCCCCTGCAGCAGCCCCTCGATCAGGAAGGGCGCCCGCACGAAGGCGTCGGTGGCGCCGCAGAGCTTCATGATCTCGATCTCGTCGCGCCGGGCGTAGAGGGCGAGCTTGATGGTGTTCGAGACCATGATCGCCGCGGCCAGCATGATCATCCCCCCGACGATCTGGCCGAGGAGCGCCACCAGGGAGAGGACCCGCTCCAGGCGCTCGGCCCAGTCGCGGCCGGTGTCCACGCTCTCCACCCCCTCCATCGCCCCGATCTCCCGGGCGACCCGCGCGGCGAGGGCGCCGTCGCCGAGGGCCGCGGAGCGGATCTCGATCGAGAGCGGCAGCGGGTTCTCCTCCAGCCCGTCGAGGATGCCGGCGTCCTGCCCCAGGCTGCGCCGGAGGCGCTCGAGGGCCTCTCCCGGCTCGATGATGGTCAGCGAGGTCTCCTCGCCCAGGCTCGAGAGGGCGTGCTCGCCGACCGCCACCGCCCGCTCGCGGCTGGCCCCCTCGGCGAAGTAGGCGGTGAGGCTGATGTCGGTGGCCCAGCTGCCCACCAGGTTGCGCACCTGCGTGGCCACGCCCCCGACCACGAGCACCACGAAGAGGGAGATGCCGATGGTGACCACCGCCACGGCGTTGACGAAGGGCGCCTCGGCGATGCCGCGCAGGGCCCGGCGCAGGAAGTAGAGGATCAGGGTCATGCGCCGAGCTCCTCCGAGGGGGCCGGCGGCTCGGTGGCGGCCTCGCTGCCGGCATTCCCGGCGGCGGCGGGCGCGTGGAGCTCGTCCTCCTCCTCGGCGGGCGGGGCCTCGTCGTCCTGCACGACGCGGCCTCCCTCGAGGCGGATGACC
The DNA here is from genome assembly GCA_029210625.1 of Deltaproteobacteria bacterium. NCBI lineage: Bacteria > Pseudomonadati > Myxococcota > Myxococcia > Deltaproteobacteria bacterium. The sequence goes on from JARGFU010000053.1 coordinate 18,107, forward strand.
CGCTTGCCCGAGGCCCGCACCAGGGCGAGATCGTGGGTGGCCACCACCACGGTGGTGCCCTTGGTGTTGGCCTCGTTGAGCAGATCCATCGTCTCCCGGGCGCGCTCGGGATCCAGGTTGCCGGTGGGCTCGTCGGCCAGGAGGATGCTCGGGTGGTTGGCCAGGGCCCGGCAGACCGCCACCCGCTGCTGCTCACCGCCCGAGAGGGTGAGGGGTCCGGCGCGCAGCTTGTTCTCCAGTCCGACCGAGCGCAGCAGGAAGTAGACCCGCCGGGTGATCTCCCGCTGAGGGGTGCCCACGACCTCCAGGGCGAAGGCGACGTTCTCGGCCACGGTGCGGGAGGGGATGAGCTTGAAGTCCTGGAAGACCACCCCGACCTCGCGGCGGAGCAGCGCGATGGACTTGCGGTTGAGGCGGGCGATGTTGCGTCCGCCGATGATCACCGAGCCCGAGGTGGGCTGCTCGGCCGCGAAGATCGTCTTGAGCAGGGTCGACTTGCCCGCCCCCGAGGGGCCAGTGATGAAGACGAACTGCCCCTTGGGGATCCGAAGGGTGACGTCACGCAGGGCCGGGGGAGCCCCGGGGAACTCCTTGGTGACGCTGTAGAGCCGGATCATCAGTCATCGCCGTCTTCGGCGAGGTAGGAGAGGATCACCTCGTCGAGAGAGCGCTCGGAGATCAGGTCTTCACCGAAGATCGTGTCTCCCCCCTCCTTCGGGACCGGCTTCACCTCGAGCTGCTGGGCCGCGACGACCTCGGGGGGCACGGTGAGGGCGGGGGGCGGCCGGGGCGGTGTCACCACCTGCGCCGGCGGAGGCCG
>JARGFU010000054.1 GCA_029210625.1 Deltaproteobacteria bacterium
GCCGCGAGTAGCCCTTGATGTCGGAGAAGAGGATCGCGGCGAGAGAACGCTGCTCTGCAACTCTGGTCGGATCGTTGTTGGTCACTGGAATACTCGGCGGGGAGAGCGCCGTTGGGCTGCCAGCTATCAGCTATCAGCTATCCGCTGTCAGCAACCAGGTATCGGGCGAGGAGGGAGCGCCCCAGGGCGAGTCAGCAACGGCCAGGCTCACAGCTCGAAGCTCATAGCTCGAAGCCCGCTGTCCACCGCCTCCCGGCGCCTGGTCGGCGGCGCGGCGGGCGGCGTATGTCGCAGCGCGTCGCAGTCGAGGGACGGTGGGCGACGCATCCCCTTGAATTTGCAGCTTTGCCAGGTCCCCTGGTGAGGCCCCGAGGTCCCCATTCTGCGGAAGACTGGGCCCTCGCCGCCAACCATGCCGGCGGCGTGGGCATCACCCTCCGGAGCTGGGCAAACCGACCAGCAGGTCGTGGGTCGCGAAACTGCCCGCCGGGGCGAGGAGCGCGTCGATCACCGAGGCCAGACCCGCTCGAAGACGAGCGCCTCGAGGGGCAGCCGCTTGCGCGGTGCCCGCTCGCGCTCGGCGAGCTCGGGTGACAGCCGATCGACGTCCCCCGGGATGCCGATGGCCAGCACCACGACCGGCGCGTGTCCCTCGGGGATCCCCAGGGCCTCGCGGAGGGCCTCGCCGTCGAAGCCCCCCATCTGATGCACCGCCAGGCCCCGGTGGGTGGCCTCCAGGGTCAGCTGGGCCACGGCGGCCCCTGCGTCGTACCAGGCGTGGGCGTTCTTCTTCCCGTTGCGGCGGAAGGTCTCCGCCACGACCACCGCGACCAGGGCTCCGGCGTTGCGCGCCCAGGGCTGATTGCCCGCCGAGAGGCAGGCGGCGATGCGCTCGAAGGCGGCCTCGTCCTCGCGCCCGGCGACCACGAAGCGCCAGGGTTGCTCGTTCATCGAGGACGCCGCCCAGCGCGCCGCCTCGAGCAGCGCGTCGAGATCCTCCCGCGGGAGCGGCCGGGCCTCGAAGGCCCGGGGGCTCCAGCGCTCGGTGAGCAGGGGATGGATGGGGTGATCGGTGGGGGCCGGCTTCTGCATGGTGGAACTCCTTCAGATGAGATCGAAGAGGAGAAGTTCGGCGTCGGTGATGGCCTCGACTCCGATGCGCTCGACGCCCTCCAGGGCGGCGCCGTCTCCCTCGCGCAGCACGCGATCGTCGATGCGCAGCTCACCGCGTACGACCTGCACCCAGGCCCGTCGACCCTCGTCCAGCCGGTGCTCCACCCGCTCTCCGGGGTCGAGCAGGCTGGCGTGGACGTCCACGTCCTGGTGGAGGGTGACCGAGCCCTCGCGACCGTCCCGGGAGGCGACGAGCCGGAGCCGACCGCGCCTCTCGTCACCGAAGTGGCGCTGCTCGTAGCCGGGCTCGAGGCCCCGGGCGTCCGGCACGACCCAGATCTGGAGGAAGCGGAGATCCTCGTCCCGGGAGGGGTTGAACTCGCTGTGGGTGACGCCGGTGCCGGCGCTCATGCGCTGGACCTCCCCGGGCCGGATCACGCTGCCGTTTCCCATGCTGTCACGATGCTCGAGGGCGCCCTCCACCACGTAGGAGAGGATCTCCATGTCGCGGTGGGGGTGGGTCGGGAAGCCCGCGCCGGCGACCACCCGGTCGTCGTTGATGACCCGCAGGGCGCCGAAGCCCATGTGCTTCGGGTCGTAGTAGTGGGCAAAGGAGAAGGTGTGGTTCGTATCCAGCCATCCGTGGTTGGCATGGCCCCGGTCGCTTGCGGCGCGTAGCGTGATCATCTTCTACCTCCTTGATCACAGGATGGACCCTCAGTATCGGGAGACAATGGCTCAAAAATCATCTTATTGTTGAGCAATAGGAATCAGAGTTGTACGGGCCAGGGAGGAGCATTTTCCGGTCCCTGGGCCCGGTCAGGTCAGTCAGTCAGGGAGCCACCCACTTGGTGGACCGTGCCCTTTCTGCTCCAAGTGGGTGGTACCTTTCTCGGTACCTTTCTCGCTTCCTGTCCCTGACCCTGCTTCCCGCCCCTGACTGGAGGCTCGCATGCGAAGGTACCCCGCTCTCCTCCTCCTCGGCCTCCTGATCGTTGCCGGCTGCGGCGATGGTGGTGGCGGCAACCGCCAGATCGGCCAGGAGTGCGGCGAGGACCCGGACTGCGCCGAGGGGCTGCGGTGCATCCTCTACGGCGCCCGGGACATCGGCGAGAGCGGACTCGAGTGCACGACCGCCCGGCTCTGCTCCATCCCCTGCACCAGCACGACGGAGTGCGTGGACAGCCTGGGAGACGGCCACATCTGCCTCTCCGACTGCCACGAGGGCTCCTGTCTGCGAGGCAGCTCCAGCGGCGGCTAGGGGGCGGACACGTTCCCCGGCGCGGGCCTGCGCGCGGGCGAAACTCCACTTCGAGGCAGCTCCCTCATGTCCGACGAGCGTTCCAGGCTCCTGACCCGCAGGGCGCTCCGCATCTCGGTGGCGGAGGGCCTCCTCCACGCCGTGATGGTGGGCGCCTGCGAGAGCTACCTCGGCGCCTTCGCGGTCGAGCTCGGCCACCGCGGCACCGCGCTGGCGGTGCTGGCCACGGTCCCCATCCTGGCCGGCGCGCTCTTCCAGCTCTTCACCGGGCCGCTGGTGCGCTGGCTGGGGACCCGCAAGCGCGTGGCCGTCTTCGGCGCGGCGTTGCAGGCCGCGGTGGTGGGGACCTTCGTTCTCATCGCCCTCACCCGGGACGACCGCCTGGTCTCCCTGCTCGCGGCGAAGGTCCTCTTCTGGATCGCCGGCGCGATCGTGGCCCCCGTCTGGGGCGCCTGGATGGCGTCGCTGATCCGGGGGCGGCGCCGGGAGCGCTACTTCGCCCTGCGCTCGGGGGCGGCGCAGGTAGGCCTGCTGGTGGCCTTCCTCCTCGCCGGCGTCTCGATCCACGCCCGCGCCGACGCCGCCGACCCGCTCCGGCCCTTCGTCGCGCTCTTCGTGGTGGCCACCATCGCCCGGGCCTTCAGCGCGCTCGCCCTGCTCCTGCAGCCCGACCCTCGCAAGGTCGCTGCCCCGCCCGCGGCGAGCGGACCCAGGCTGCTCGAGGTGATCCGCGGCTCGCAGTGGACGACCGCGATCTACCTCACCTTCCTGATGACCGGCGCGAACATCGCGGTGCCCTTCTTCACGCCCTACATGCTGCAGACCCTGCAGCTCGACTACGCGCGCTTCGCCTCGATCATCGCGATCTCGCTGGTGGTCAAGGCGGTGTTCTTCCCCTTCTGTCATCGTCTCGCCAGCCGGCTCGGCCTGCGGGCCATGCTCGGGATCGGCGGCACCGGAGTCGCCGCCGTCGCCCTGCTCTGGGCGAGCTCACCCTCCCTCGCCGTGGTGGCGCTCGCCCAGGTGCTCGGCGGCGTCTCCTGGTCGGCGCTCGAGTACTCGAGCTACCAGCTGCTGCTCCGGAGCGCCCCGCACCCGGTCCGCGTCGAGTTCCTGTCCATCGCCGGCTCGCTGGTCGGCGTCGGGACGGTGGCCGGTTCGCTGGTGGGCGGCCTGCTCCTCGACCGCCTGGGTCTCGACTACCGGGACCTCTTCATCCTCTCGGGCCTCTGTCGGGTGCTGGCGCTCGCGCCCCTCTTCGGCCTCCCCCGCCGCCTCTTCCCCGGCGAGCTGCAGCACCTGCTCTGGCGCCTCGTCTCGGTCCGGCCGGTGGGGGGCGGCGTGCAGCGGCCGATCCTGCGGGACGAGGATCGAGAGGAAGACGAGTGATGCACGGGGTCTCCTGCGGCCTCCCGCTCTGAACCGGAGTCAGGCAGGTCTGCCGCGGGGCCATTCGTTCTCTACGAGAGGTACTCCCAGGTCCCCTGGCTTGGCTCCGAGGCCACTATCCTACGTTGGACCTGCCCCAGGTTGTCCGCTCAGTCAGCTGTCCAGGGTCCGATGACGCAACTTCCGTCAAGAGCACGGCGCCAGGGCGGCCACAGTGCTTCCTGTTCCTCGCGGACAGCGACCTCTGATCGTCAGAAGAGGTGGCCGGCGGTGAAGTAGAAGCCGACCGGGTTGGCCTGGGGGGACCAGGCCACGTCCGCGCGCACCACGAAGACCTCGCCCTGCTGCAGGCGCAGGCCGCCGCCCACGCCGTAGTGGAGGGGGTCCCCGCCGGTGCCGATCTCGGGGCGGGAGCGGACGTCCGCCCAGACCCGGCCGGCGTCGCCGAAGGCGACCAGGCCGATGCGCCAGCGCTTGTTCCAGGCCTCGAAGCGGAAGAGCTGGGTGCGCAGCTCGAGGTTGGCGATGGCCTTGTAGCGGCCGTAGTAGCGCTGGCCGGGGATGCCCCGCAGCCCGAAGGCGGAGCCGATCGCCCAGCGGTTGCCGGCCCGCGCGAGCTCGTAGAAGGGGGGATCGCCGAAGAGGAGATCGAGCTGCAGGCGGGAGGCGAGGACCAGCACGTCCTTGTAGAGGGGCAGGAAGAGGCGGCCGGAGAGGTTGGTGCGCAACCAGAAGAGGGGGATCCTCGGCTGGATCGCCGGGGCGTGCTGGAAGAGCAGGTCCACGGTGTAGCCCTTGCTGGCCACCGTCTCGTTGTCCCGGGTGTCCAGGCCCAGGGCGTAGTCGAAGATCAGCGCGTCGTGGTGGCCGGTGCCGCGCAGCTCCGCGCGCAGCCAGTCCGAGGAGGAGGCCAGGTCCCGGGCCACGGCACCATCGGAGGGGATGCGCACGAGATCGCGCCCGTAGCTGACGCCGAGCTTGAGGCGCCAGGGATCCGGCAGGGCGAAGCCGAGCTGGAGGAAGACGTGGGGCTGGGCCAGGGAGTAGCGCTGCTGATCGAAGTCGAGGGCGGGGTCGGGCTGGGAGGCGTTGCCCAGCCCGGGGTAGAGCAGGGTCGCGTTGCGTACGTAGCGCGCGCCGACGATCAGCCGCAGGGGATCGAAGATCAGCTGGGGGAAGGTCGCCCGGAAGGTGTAGTCCTGGTAGGGCACCAGCAGGCGGCTGCCCCCCTCGAGCTTGAAGAGGGCGAGGGCGACGGCCTCGAGGCGGTAGCGGTAGGGCTCGTAGGGGAAGCGGAAGTCCGCCAGGGAGAGCATGATCCCGGCGCCGTAGCCGAAGTCCGAGTCGCCGCCGAGGAGCGGCAGCCAGGAGAACTCCTGCCGGTCGAGGTAGCGCCGCTCGTCGTCCGCCTGATCGGCGAGGGCCGGGCCGGGGAGGGTGAGGGCCAGCAGGAGCAGCGCGAGCCCGGCGAGGGGCGCGCGATGGATCGGAGGGCCAGGGGGCCGGCGTTGCGCGGGCGAGACGAACATCCTCGAGCCGAGAGCATAACCGAGTTGGCGGGGGCCGGGTGGACCCGGATAGGATGGGGGCGGGAGGGAAGAGACATGAAGCTGCCCGTGCGCCTGATCGAGGGAGCGATCCTGGCTTGCACCGCGCTGCTGGTGGTCGCCACCAGCGAGAGCGAGCCGATGAGCTGGACCACCACCACCACCGTGCAGGGCACGGCGGTCGTCCTGGACGAGGCGGTGCCCGACGTCATCACCGACGTGGACCTCGTGCTCTCCGCCACGACCATCGACGTCACCGACCCGGTGAGCGGCGATCTCACCCTGGAGGCGACCCTGACCTGGAACCCACCCCTGACCGACCCCACGGCGGCGGCGCCGGAGGTGGTGGTGGGGATGGCCGAGGGCAACTTCGGGCCCGAGGGCGCCGGGCGCGCCGCGGGGATCCCGGGGAGCGAGCCCCGGGTGCTGACCGCCACCCGGCGGGTGCTCGGCACCTGCAGCATCACCACCGGCTGCACCGAGCGGCTGCGGATGCACTTCCTGGCGGGCGCGCTGCCGGCGGGCGCCTCCCTCGACGTGAGCTGGACCCTCACCGCCGACGTGGTGGGCTCGGGCCGCTCGAGCCCGCCGCCCGGGGTGGCCGTGACGATCACCGAGGTGACGGCCACGCCCTAAAGACGAGAACGCCCCGGGGCTCGCGTGAGACCCGGGGCGTCCGTCGGTGCGGTCGGGTGCTGCTAGGGCGCCGGCTCGCCGGCGACGCAGAGGCCGTCCCAGCAGGTGGCGCCGGGGCCGCAGTCGGCGTCGGCCCGGCAGGCGGCCGGCTCGCAGCAGTAGGAGGGCAGGGTGCCGTCGTTGGCCGCGCGGCAGTTGCCCGCCTCGTCGGTCCAGGCGCCCCAGCACTCGTCCACCGGATCGGGGTCGACGCAGGCCCAGCAGCCGTCCTGCACGACCAGGGTCTGACCCTCGGCGCAGGTCGGGGGGATCATGTCGCAGACGACGGGGTAGACGCACTGGCTCGGCGGGGCCGGGGGGCAGCCGATGGCGGTGCAGGTGGCGTAGTGCTCGCAGTAGCCGTCGGGGCCGCAGTCGGCGTCGATCTCGCAGCCCTCGCCGGGCAGGGGCTCGCAGACGCCCATCGGAGCGCCGCAGTCGCAGGGCTCGCCGTTCTCGCTGGCGCAGAGGCAGTCGACCTCGTAGGTGACGCACTGCTCACCCTCGGCGCAGTCGAGGTCGCTCTGGCACTCGGGTCGGGGCGCCGGCACGCACACGCCGATCATCTGGAAGCAGCCGGGCTCGCCGGTGGCCGGGTCGGCCGGGCAGACCGTCTCGAAGATCTCGCAGGCCTCGCCCGGGCCGCAGTCGAGGTCGCTCTGGCACTCGCCCGGCTCGAAGCGGGGCTCGCAGGTGCCGGCGGCCACCGGGGCGCCGCAGTAGCAGTCACCGGCGGGGCCGCAGTCGCAGTAGTCGTCCGGGTCGGTGGTGCCGGAGAGGTTGCAGAAGAACTCCGGACCGCAGTCCTCGTCGCTGAAGCACTCGGAGGGCCGGGGCTGGCAGAAGGTGGGCTCCCAGAGGCCGCAGTCGTAGGGGCAGTCCTCGCCCTCGGCGCAGGCGCAGTCGACCATCGGCTGCATCGGGCAGAAGGAGTCCGCGGGGCAGTCGGCGTCGCTCCAGCACTCGGCCGGGCCGGGCTCGCAGGTGCCCTCGACGGGCTCCCCGCCCCCGCAGCGGCAGTCGGCGTCCGGCGGACAGTCGGCGCCGCAGCGGGCGACCGGCGGCAGCTCGCAGTGCTCGCCCGGCCCGCAGTCGGCGTTGGAGGAGCAGGTCTCGATGGCCCGGCAGACGCCGGTCAGCGCGATGCAGTTGGTCGGGCTGGGCTCGTAGCCGGGCGGCAGCGCCTCGTCGTAGTCGCAGTAGAAGCCCTCGCCGCAGTCGCTGTCGGCGAAGCACTCGACGGGGTTCGGATCGTCGTCGTCCTCGATCGGACCCATGCAGCTCCCGCCGGTGAAGCCGGAGAGGGTGATGACGAAGGCGGCGGCGACGGTGGCGCGGAAGAGAGCTTCGAGGTTGGCGGTGTGGGTTCGCATCGGGTTCCTCCTGATTGGCTCCGCGGTATTACAACCCCCGTGCCAGCCCGGCTCGCGCGCCAAGGTGCTGGAATCACGTGCGTCCCGGCGCCGGAGGGATCCGACTTTCCGGGGCCGCCGGCCCGACCCCTCTCAGAATTCCGAGAGATCTCCGGAGAGAGCCTCGTCCCCGAGGCGCGCCCGAACCTCTCGCCAGCGGGCGGCCAGCGCCTCGCGGCGTGCGTCCGGGAGGTGGGCGGTGGCCTCCTCGAGGGCACCCTCCACCTCCTCGGGCGTGGCGCCGGTGAGGAGGGCGCCGCGCAGGTGGGAGTGGAGCTGCTCGGGGAAGTCGGTGGCGGCGAGGAGCACCACGTTGAGCAGCTCGCGGGTGGCGAGATCGAGGCCGGGCCTCCCCATCACCTTCCCGTAGCCGTCCTCCACCATCCAGCGGTTCGCCGCCGGGTGGAGGGTCGCCATCCGCCGCCGGAGCATCGGATAGGCGCGCCCGTAGACCGCCTCGCAGACCGCCTCGCCCTCGGCCCGGGGCGGGGCCTCGGCGTCGGTGAGTCCGGAGGCGTCGGTGCCCGTGAGGCGGCGCCAGCGGCCGAGGGTGGTCAGCGCGGCCGGGAAGCCGAGGAAGAGGAGGGTCTGGAGGATGGCCTCCTCCACCGCCGCTGCGGGGTGGCCCGTCTTCAGGGCCGCGAGGGCGGCGTCGATGGCCGGCGGGTCGCGCCGGGCCATGGCGACGCCCAGCCGCCAGATTCCCCGGCGGGTGGCGTGGGAGGCAGGCGCCTCGGCCAGGGAGCCGGCGCCCCGGTCGGATCCGCTCACGGCCGCCCGATCCCGTCGGCGAGGAGGCCCACCGCCGTGGCAAAGTAGAGCGAGCGGTTCCAGTGCAGCAGGGAGTGGTAGTTGCCGTAGACGAGGTAGGTGGGGCCCGTCGCGCCGCCCGGCTGCACCAGGGAGCCGGTGAGCTCCACCGCCGGCAGGTCCTTGCCGTTGGGCTTGCGTACGCCCAGCGCCTGCCACTCCGAGAGGGGCTTCTTGATCGTCTTGCCGATCAGGGCCGGGTCGAGGCCCTCGGGGAGCTTCACCCGCCGTCCCCAGGTCCGGTTCGCGTCCCAGCGGTTCTGGTGGAGATAGTTCGCGGTGGAGCCGAAGACGTCGGCCCGGGTGTTCCAGATGTCCTTCCGCCCGTCCCCGTCCTGATCGACGGCCCAGGTGAGGAAGCTGGAGGGCATGAACTGACACTGCCCCATCGCCCCGGCCCAGGAGCCCTTCATCTGCGCGGGGGTGATGTGACCCTCGTCGAGGATCTTCAGGGCGTTGAAGAGCTCCTTGCGAAAGAAGCTGCCCCGCCGCCCCTCGAAGGCGAGGGTGGCCAGGGCCGTGATCACCGAGAAGCCGCCGGTGTTCGAGCCGAAGCCGGTCTCGATGCCCCAGAGGGCGACGATGAAGCGGGGCTGGACGCCGCGCTGCTTCGCCACCGCCTCAAGCAGCTCCTCGTTCTCGGCCAGCAGCCTCTTCCCTTCAGCGATCCGGGCCGGGGTGACGACCCGGCTCTTGTAGGTCTCCCAGCTCATCGTCCCCTCGGGCTGGCGCCGGTCGAGGGCGATGATCCGGTCGATGGGCCGGATCTCCTTCAGGGCCGCGGCGATCGTCTTCTCGGAGATTCCCTTCTCGAGCGCCTCCGCGCGCAGCTCCCCGAGCCAGAGCTCGAAGCGCTTCAGATCCTCCTCCGAGAAGGTGAAGGCCGGCTTCTCCTTCTCCTTCTTCTCGACCTTCGCCTCGGCCTCAGCCTCAGCTTCCGCCTCAGCCTCCGCCTTCTTCGGCTCGCTCTCCGTCCCCGTCCCCGTAGCCGTCCCCGTCTTCTCCTCCGCCCAAAGAGCGAGAGGCGAGCACAGAAGGAGCATCAGACCGGTTCCCAGCAGCAGTCGCGCGAAGTGCATGCCTCCCCATAACACGCGAGGGGGCCTCACTCATCCCGTCGGATCGTCCACGTCCACGTGCACGTCCACGTCCACGGGTTCTCCAGGTTCACATCACGGACTCATGGCAGCGAGGAAAGGCCGTGGACGTGTACGTGTACGTGTACGAGGGCGGAGCGCTGGAATAGGGTGCCCACCATGCGCAAGACCCTCGCCCCCTGGCCCCTCCTCCTCCCCTTGCTGGCCCTCCCCGCCTGCAAGCCCGATCCCGTCCACCTCGAGATCGACGAGAGCTGCGAGTTCCTCTGGCCGGTCCAGTGCGCGATGCCCTACCCGAACGACTTCTTCACGGTCGAGGACGCGAGCAGCCCCACCGGGCGGCGGCTGGCGCTCCCCTCCGAGGCCTTCCCGACCAACGTCCTCGACGAGCCCCTCGACCTCTCTCCCTGGAACCGGATGGACGGCTTCTCCACCGGGCCGACGATCCTCGTGGCCTTCGAGCGGCCCCTCGATCCGGCGAAGCTCGGGTGGCACGACGACTACTCGCCCTCCACCCTCCCCGGGAGCGCGACGATCCTCCTGGACGAGGAGGGGAACCTCGTTCCCCACTTCGCCGAGCACGACGGACTGCCCGGCTACGAGGAGCCGATCGCCTTCTACCTGCGGCCCGCCAGCAAGCTGAAGGAGGGCCACCGCTACATCGTCGCCCTCAAGACCGGCCTCACCTACGCGGACGGGGCCGCGCTGAGCCCCTCGGAGCCCTTCCGTCTGCTGCGCGACGAGCTCGAGTCCGACGCACCTGCCCTGGAGGCGCGCCGGGAGCACTTCGAGGGCATCTTCGCCGCTCTCGAGGCGGCGGGCGTGGCCCGGGAGGAGCTGCTCCTCGCCTGGGACTTCACCACCGCCTCGGGCGAGGCCGTGCGCGGGGACCTGATCCACATGCGGGACGACGCCATGGCCCGGGTCGGCGCCGGCGGCCTCGGCTGCACGGTCACCTCCACCACCGAGCCGGGCAACGAGATCTTCCGCCAGGTCGAGGGCACCTTCACGCTGCCCTCCTACATGAGCAACCCCGACACCCTCTCGGACCTGGTGCGGGGCGCCGACGGCAAGCCGGCCTTCCAGGAGCTGGTCGAGGCGCGCTTCGTGGCCAACATCCCCCGCAGCCTGGCCGACCCCGCCGCCGCGCCCGGGCGCCTGATCACCTACGGCCACGGCCAGCTCGGCGCGCCGGAGGAGGTGATCTGGAGCGGCGGGCGGGTGCTCGCCGACCAGCTCGGCGCGGTGCTGGTCTCCACCGACTTCCTCGGCATGTCCGAGCTCGACTACGCCGCGGTGACCCGGGCGCTGGCCCAGGTCTCCTTCTTCGGCTCGATGACCGACCGGCTCCACCAGGGGCTGGTGGCCGAGTGGGTCCTCACCCGGACGATGATGGGGGCCTGCGCCAGCGAGCCCGCCTTCCAGGTCAACGGCCACCTCGCCTACGACCCGGACGAGCGCTACTACCTGGGCATCTCCCAGGGGGCGATCTTCGGCTGGACCTACCTCGCCCTCGCGCCGGACGTCGAGCGGGGAGTGCTGAACGTCGGCGGCGCCAACTACGCCACCATCGTCGATCGCTCGCTCAACTTCGTGGAGTTCGAGGACCGGATGGACAACTGGTACGAGCGCCGGGTCGACCGCCGCCTGCTCATCGTCCTGATGGAGCAGCTCTGGGAGAAGACCGAGGGCTGGGGCTACCTGGGCCAGATCGCCACGCCCCTCCCCGGCATGACGCCCCGCAAGGTGCTCTTCACCACCGGCAAGAACGACGTGGCGGTGCCCAACCTGAGTGCGGACATCGCCGCCCGCAGCGCGGGGCTCCCGCTCCTCGAGCCGCCGCTGGAGGAGCCCTGGGGCTTCGAGAGGGTGAGCCCGCCTCACGACGGATCGGCCTACGTCACCTACGACCTCGGCGACCCCGCGGTGCCCGCGGGGAGCGCGCCGCCCGAGGTCGACGGCGGAGTCCACGGGGACTTGCGCAAGCAGGCCACCCACATGGCTCAGCTCGACGCCTTCCTCCGGCCCGATGGGGTCGTCATCAACCCCTGCAGCGGCCCCTGCGATCCGGACTAGCGGGGGGAGCTCCCGCTCCCGCTACGCTTTCGGGATTCCGAGGGTGGCCTCGTCGACCTCGGGGGGAGGGAAGGCGGGGCGCGCGAGGAAGTAGCCCTGGGCCAGGTGGGCGCCGGTGTCCACCACCGCCTGGTATTCGCCGAGGGTCTCGATCCCCTCGGCCACCACCCGGGCGCCCAGATCGACGCAGAGCCGGACGATCGCCTTCACCAGGATCATCTTGCGCGGCGTGGTGTCGAGGTCCCGGATCAGGGCCATGTCCAGCTTGACGACCTCGGGCTGGAGGTCGGCGATGTACTTGAGGTTCGAGTAGCCCGAGCCGAGGTCGTCCACCGCGAGCATGATGTCGCGGCTGCGCATCTCGGTGAGCACCTCGTTGCACCAGCGGAAGTGGGTCAGCGGCACCGACTCGGTGATCTCGATGAAGATGGGTTGATCGTGGAAGTAGATCGGATCGTCCGGCCGGACGAGCAGCCCGTGGTTCAGCTCACCGGGGTGGATGTTGAGGAAGAGGGGCGTGTCGGGGCAGCCCTCGATGGCCATCTCCCGCAGGATCCTCCCCAGGTCGCCGATCAGATCCGCCTCCACCGCGCCCTTGAGGATCTCGGCCGGGCCCGGGAAGGTCTGGGTGGTTCCCCGTACCAGGGCCTCGTAGGCGAAGACCCGCCTCTCCTGGATGTCGTAGAGGGGCTGGAAGACCAGCCGCATCAGCCGCTTCTCCACGACGTCGTGGATCGTCAGGGGTCGTCCCCCGGCGGTCACTGGCTGGTCGGAAGGGAGATCCGGCATCGCGGGGAATCATATACTCACCCGTGGATGCACGCACCCGCACCGCTCCTCGCTGCCCTCCTCCTGCTGGGCGCCTGCGCCTCGACACCCGAGGTCGTCGTGGAGGAGCGTCCGGCCGCGGCGCCGGCTCCCCTGGAGCGGCTGCGCTTCGCCTGGCCCGATGCCCTCCGGCTGGCGGTGAGCCGCCAGGCCCGCCGGGCGGAGACGGTCGCGGGCAAGGTGCAGCGCAGCCAGGGGCCGGTCGAGCGCTGGCGCTGGAGCTTCCACCGGCAGGGGGAGCACGCCCGGTTGAGGATGGAGCCCACCGGCCGGGAGGAGCGTGAGGTCTGGGACTTCGAGCTCGCCGCCGACGGCAGCGTCAGCCGGGTCGACGGCCTGGAGGGCGCCGACCGGGAGGCCCTCCTCCAGCTCTGGGCCCAGCTGGTGGGCCTCTGGCGGGAGCGGGAGCTCGAGCTCGGGCAGGCCTACCGCCGCAGCGCCGAGGACGGTGAGGGGCCGGGTCTGCAGCTCGTCGCCCGGAAGGCGGCGGCCTGCCCCGGCGCCGGGGGCGAGGGGGCGCCGCAGTGTGTCTGGCTGGAGAGCCTCTTCGAGCTGGAGGAGCGGCGCTTCAAGGATCTGGGCCAGGCCGCGGTGAGCGACTTCCTCTCCGGGCTGGACGAGGTCCTGCCCGAGCTCTCCGAGCTGCCGGTGGAGATCGTCTCGGTGCGCCCCGAGCGCCAGACCGAGCTGATCGCCGAGCCGGACACGCTCCTGCCGCACGCCTTCGTCGAGCGCACCTACCTGCGCCTCGAGCTGCGGGCCGGCGACGCCCCCGAGCCCATCGTCTCGGAGGTGGTGGAGGAGGTGCGCTGGAGCTTCGAGCGCGCCCGCTAGGGCGTGCTCTGCAGGGCATCGATCTCGGCCTGCAGGATCTCGCCGATGGCCGGATCGGCCCCGAGGTGCACGAAGCGGATCCGCCCGGCCGCGTCGCGGACGAAGAGGGCGGGCAGGCCGCCGACGTTCAGGGCCCGCAGGGTCTCGTGGGCGTCCCCGTAGGCCACCGGGAAGGAGAGCGCGCGCCGCTGGAGGAAGCGGTGGACCAGCTCGGGATCCTGATCGACGTTCACCGCCAGGAAGCGCACCTCCCGGTTCTCCTCCCGGCCGGCCACCGCCTCGAGGAGGGGGAGCTCGTCCAGGCAGGGCTTGCACCAGGTCGCCCAGAGCCAGAAGACCTGGATGGCGCCCGGGCGCTCCTCGCCGCCCAGGGGCAGCGCGTTCCCCTCCTGGTCGAGGAGCTCGAGGCGAGGCGTGGGGCGATCGATCGAGCGCCGCAGGATCGTCTCGCTGCGCCGCTTCGCGCTGCGGGCGCGCGCGGCCGTCAGCGCGCCCTCGGGATCTTCCGTCAGCGCCGAGAGGCGGGCGCGGGCCTCGTCGGCGAAGCGCTCGTCGTGGACCAGCGCGTCGGCGCAGGCGGCCGCGGCCTCCCCGCGCCGCTCGAGCTTCTCGAGCACCACGCAGCGATGCCAGTGGATCTCGGGGTCGTCCATCAGCTCGTCGGCCCGGATCAGGTCCTCCAGGGCCAGCGCCACCTTCTCCATCTTGAAGTGCAGCCAGCCCCGCGTGTCGAGGAAGGCGGCCCGCCGCGCCTCGAGGGGTCCGCCGGGCGCCGGCTGCTCGCCGTGCGCCTCCAGGCGGGAGGTGAGGCGATCGAGGATGGCGAGGCCCTGCTCGACGCGGATCAGCCCCTCCGCCAGGTGCTCGCCGAGCTCGGCGTAGGCGTAGGCCATGGCGTTGAGCACGTCGGCGTAGGAGGTGTCGTCGCGCACCTGCACCTTGCGGGACCACTCCCGCATCTTCTCGATCTCGAGGAGCTCGGCGTAGGTCTGCACCAGCACCGAGGCGATGATCTCCGAGAGCTGCGGGTGCCCTCCGAAGACCTCGTGGAGGGTCTCCAGGCTGGCGGCCCGGGCGTGCGGGTCGGGGTGGCGCAGGGCGGCCTCGAGGGCGCGGGCCGGATCGATCCGCCGGACCTCGGGGCTCCCGCCCGGGTGGCCGCCGCCGGCCGCGAGCTCCTCGGCGTCCGTCGGAGGGGCCTCGTCCGCTCCGGGAGGAGCCGCCTCGCTCGAGGCCTCCGGGGCGGGGGGGGTCTTGGGGGCCGAGGCGCAGGCGGCCCCGATCGAGGTCGCGGCCAGCACCGCGACGAGGAAGCGATCACGCATCCGCGTACCTTGGATCGATCTGGCCCGGAACACCAATCGGGGGCCCCTTTTTCCCGGGCTTCACCCGGGCCCTTGGTCTTGGCGGGTGGTCTCGGATAAGGCTTCGCGCATGGGACGCTTCGACGATCTGGACCGCCTCGCCATCACCACCCTCCGGGCCCTGGCCATCGACGCCATCGAGGCCGCGAACTCGGGTCACCCCGGGGCGCCCCTCGGGCTCTCGCCGCTGGGTTGGCTGATCTTCCGGCACCTGCGCAAGCACGACCCCGCCGATCCGGCCTGGCCGGATCGCGATCGCTTCGTGCTCTCGGCGGGCCACGCCTCGATGCTCAATTACGGCCTGCTCCACCTCTCGGGCTACGATCTCCCCCTCGAGGAGATCCGGAACTTCCGCCAGTGGGGCAGCCTCACCCCGGGTCACCCCGAGGTCGATCACACCCCCGGCGTCGAGATCACCACCGGCCCACTGGGGCAGGGCCTCTCCACCGCGGTGGGGATGGCCATGGCCGAGCGGCAGCTCGCCCTGCGCTTCAACCGCGAGGGCAAGACCGTCATCGACCACCTCACCTGGGTCATCGCCTCCGACGGTGATCTCATGGAGGGCGTCGCCTCGGAGGCCGCTTCCCTCGCCGGGCACCTGCAACTCGGCAAGCTCATCGCCTTCTGGGACGACAACTCGATCACCATCGACGGGCGCACCGACATCACCTTCACCGAGGACGTCGAGCGGCGCTTCGAGGCCTACGGCTGGCACGTGCAGCGGGTCTCGGACGGCGAGGACCTCGAGGCCCTCTTCGAGGCGGCCGAGAGGGCCAAGGCCGATCCCCGCCCCAGCCTCATCGCGGTGAAGACCGTCATCGGCTACCCGGCGCCGAAGAAGCAGAACACCTCGGGCGTCCACGGCTCGCCCCTGGGCGCCGAGGAGGCGAAGGCCACCAAGGCCGCGATGGGCTGGGAGCACGGCGCCTTCCACGTCCCCGCGGAGGTGGCCGCGATCGCCGACGCCATCCGGGCGAAGGGCGCCGAGGCCTCCGCGGCCTGGCGGGAGCGCCACGCCGCCTGGGGCGAGGCCGAGCCCGAGGCCCGGGCCGAGCTCGAGCGCCGCCTGGCCGGGGAGCTGCCCGCCGGGCTCGAGGCCGCCATCCCGGTCTTCCCGGCCGACCCGAAGGGCATGGCGACCCGGAAGGCCTCCGGCGCGGTGCTCGGTCACCTCGCCGGGGTGATGCCCGAGCTCGTCGGCGGCAGCGCCGACCTCGCCGCGTCGAACAACACCTACCTGAAGGGGGAGGGCGACTTCGCCGCCCGGATGGAGCGGGCCCCCCGCAACGTGCACTGGGGCATCCGCGAGCACGCCATGGCCGCCGCCTGCAACGGCCTCTCCCTCCACGGCGGCGTGCGCCCCTACTGCGCCACCTTCCTGGTCTTCGCCGACTACATGCGGGGGGCGATCCGCCTCGGCTCGCTGATGCGTCAGCCGACGATCTACGTCTTCACCCACGACTCCATCGGTCTGGGCGAGGACGGCCCCACGCACCAGCCGGTGGAGCACCTCGCCTCGCTGCGGGCCATCCCCGGCCTGACGGTGATCCGCCCGGCCGACGCGAACGAGACCCGGGAGGCCTGGCTCGCCGCGCTGGCCAGCGAGGGGCCGGTCGCCCTGGCGCTCACCCGCCAGAACCTCCCCACCCTCGACCGGGCCGCCGGCCTCGGTGACCCCGCCGGCACCGCGCGCGGGGCCTACGTCCTCTCCGAGCGCGAGGGCGCGAAGGCCACCCTGCTGGCCACCGGCAGCGAGGTGCCCCTGGCCCTCGAGGTCCAGGACCGGCTGGCCGGAGAGGGCGTCGCCACCCGGGTGGTGAGCTTCCCCTCCTGGGAGCTCTTCGCCGAGCAGCCGGCCGACTACCAGGCCGAGGTCCTCGGCGCCGAGGGCGGCCTGCGGGTCGTCCTCGAGGCGGGCATCCGCCAGGGCTGGGAGCGGTGGGCCGGCAGCAACGCCGCCTACGTCACCCTCGAGCACTTCGGCGCCTCGGCGCCCGCCGAGCGCCTCTTCGAGGAGTTCGGCTTCTCGGTGGAGAAGGTCGCGGCGGTGGTGAAGGGGCGGCTATGAGTTACGAGCTTCGAGCTTCGAGTTGCGAGCCCGGGTCATCCACTCGTAGCTCGTAGCTCGCAGCTCGCAGCCTGCGATCAGCCGGCGGGGACCGCCTTCACGCCGCGGCCCTTCTTGGCCTTCTTCCCCTGCTTCTTGGCCTCCTTGGCGTTCTTGTCCTTCGCGTCCTTGTCCTTCTCCGGATCCTGCTTCTCGCTGGCGGGATCGGGCTTGGGCAGCGGCGTCGGGGGGACGGGGCCCGGGAAGGCGGGGTTGGCGCGGGTCGCGGTGGGGTTCACCGGCGTGCCCACGGCGTTGGGCCGGGGCGGCGCGGCGGTGGCGGTGGGCTGCACCGGGCGGCCGACCGCGGCCGGCTGGGCCGGCTGGGCCGGGGTGACGGCGGTGGCGGCCGGCTGCACCGGCGCCGCGGTGGCCGTCGGGCGGGCCGGGGCTGCGCTGGCGG
>JARGFU010000055.1 GCA_029210625.1 Deltaproteobacteria bacterium
CCCCGCGGCAGCGCCGGCCCCCGCGGCGGCTCCGGCCCCCGCGGCGGCTCCGGCCCCCGTGGCCGCCGAGGCTGCGCAGCCTCCTCCGCCTCCCGCCGAGGCGTCGGCCCCGCCTCCCTCGCCGCTGGAGCAGGAGCCCGTGGTCTACGCCGGGGAGCCCGGCACCTTTGGCGCGGACGCGACCATCTCCCTGCCGCCCGAGCCGGAGACCTTCGATCCCCGGACCTACGTGCAGGAGCTCTCGACGGTCCCCGACCCTGCGACCGCCTCCCTCGAGCTGCGCTTCATGTGGGGCAACGTCCTGCTGAACGTGGCCCACTACAAGAAGCCCAAGAAGATCACCGTCGGCGAGAGCAAGTCCTGCGACTTCTTCCTCGCGGCCGATCAGCTCGAGGCCCACGACGTCTTCCCGCTGGTGCGCTACGAGGGCGGCTACACCCTGGCCTTCACCGCCAAGATGGACGGCATGGTGCGCCTGGGCTCCGAGGTCTTCACCCTCCGTGACCTGGTCAAGGAGGGCAAGGCGCAGAAGGACGGCTCGCTGGACGGGGTCTACACCGTCACGCTCCCCTCCGACGCCCGCGCCGCGATCACCTTCGGGGGGATCACGGTGCTGGTGCGCTTCGTCACGCCTCCCACGAAGATCGCGATCCCCTGGACCGAGGGTCTGAACTACCAGTTCCTGAACCTCTTCCTCTTCGTGATGTTCATGCACCTGGCGATGATGATCACCGCCTTCAACTTCCCCTACGACACCGACCTGATGGCGGACGACCTCTTCAAGTCGCCCAACCGCTTCGCGAAGTTCATCCTGAAGCCACCGGAGCCGGTGAAGAACGAGCGGCTCGAGAAGCTGCTCGACTCCCTCAAGAAGTCGGATCCCGGCGAGGCCGCGGCCAAGGCCAAGGGCGACGAGGGGAAGATGGGCCGCAAGAAGGCCCCCGATCGCAACACGCGCTCGGCGCCGAAGGCCATCGACATCAACTCCAAGGACATCATCAAGTCCACCGGCATCTTCAAGATGCTCAAGGAGGGCGGCTCGGCCGGCGTCTCGACGATCTTCGGCAAGGGCGGCCTCGGCGGCGACCTGAACGGCGCCCTCGGCGGCCTGGTCGGCTCCTCGGTGGGTGACGCCCAGGGCGTCGGCGGCCTGGGCCTGCGCGGCACCGGCGGCGGCGGCGGCGGCCTCTCGGGCAACACCTTCGGCGTGGGCGGCATCGGCACCAAGGGCCGGGGCGGCGGCCTCGGCGGCTACGGCAGCGGCGTCGGCGGCCTCGGCAAGAAGAAGGACAGCAGCATCAACATCGATCAGGGCGAGCCCGTGATCATGGGCTCCCTGGACAAGGAGCTGATCCGCCGGGTCATCCGCGCCCACCTCTCCCAGGTCCGCTACTGCTACGAGCGGGAGCTGCAGTCCAAGCCCGGCCTCTACGGCAAGATCACCGTGAAGTTCACCATCTCGGCGATGGGCTCGGTGACGGTCGCGAAGACCGCGGCCACCACCATGAACAACAAGACGGTCGAGGAGTGTATCAACTCCCGGGTGAAGACCTGGCAGTTCCCCAAACCGAAGGGCGGCGGCATCGTCATCGTCAGTTATCCCTTCCTCTTCAAGCCCAGCGGCTAGGCTGCCGGCTTTCGCCGGGGCCGCGCTCGCGCTATGGTCCTCCCGTCGAGTGATGCACTTCTTCGCCACGCCCTCTTCTCTCGTCCGGCGCCTGCCCGGCCTGATGGCCGTGCTGGTGGCCGTCTCCCTCGCCCTCGTCCCCGCCACGGCCGCGGCCGCCGCCAAGAAGAAGCGGGGCGGCCCGATCACCAAGGACTGGGACGAGGTGGAGCGGGGGCTCTACGTCACGGGCAACTTCGGCGGAGGCATCCTCCTCGGCGCCCCGGGTGACGCCCCGGGCGCCCTGATGGGCCTCTCCTTCGGGGTGGCTGCGGGCTTCGACCTGGGCGACCGGCTGGAACTCGAGGGCTACCTCTCCGGCGTCCAGGTCGGGGCGCCCTCCTCCTACCGGGGCGAGGCCTCCGGCGCCATCGCCCCCGGCGGCGACTTCGCGACCCTCCTGATGGGCGCGCGGGTGCGCTACGGCTACCTGGGGATCTCCGACTCCCAGGGCATCGAGCGCTTCTACCTCACGGTGAGCGCCGGCGGCGGCGTGCTGACCTCGGCCCCGGCCTCTCAGCTCGGTGGCCTGCAGCCCCAGGCCTTCGGTGGCCTCGGCTTCCGCTACTACACGCGGATGCGCCACTTCTCGATCGGCCTCGACCTCGAGGCCGCCTACGGGCTGGGCACCAGCACCCTCGTGCTGCACCCCCAGCTCGGCCTCGCCTACACCTTCTAGGCGCGGCCGAAAACGGGGCTCGAACCGGCCTCACTTCCGTTTGATCGCAGGCCCCATCCCGGCCTACACTCACCCGGAATTACGCGCGTTTTCTGGAAATCGTGCGACTTCTCGGACGCGGTTCTACGGGCCCCCGTGGTGGCATCGGGCGGGGTTCCCAAGGGAGAGACATGGCAGAGGAGCATCGGGAAACCACGCGCAAGCTTCAGCTCTTTCCCGCTCATCGAGAGGCCTTCGAGGAGCTGGCGGCCCGGTACCACGAGGCCTCCTCCTGGGAGGAGCTCGCCAGGCTCTACGAGGAGCGCCTGCGCAAGGTGCCCGAGGCGCCCGACGCCCTCGATCTGAGGGAGCGGCTGGCGGTGCTCTACCACCGCAAGCTCGAGGATCTCGTCGCCGCACGAAGGCACTACGAGGCCGTCCTCCTGCGCGATCCGAGGCGCTGGGAGGCCTCCGACGGAATGGTCGAGGTGCTCCAGAGCGCCGAGGCCTGGAACGAGCTGGCCGCCCTGCTGCGCCAGCGGGTGGCCGCGGCCGAGGGCAGCGCCAAGGCCGAGCACCTCCTCGCCCTGGCCGAGCTGCAGGCCGAGAAGCTCGGGGAGCCCGACCGCGCGGTGCAGAGCTGGCGGGCCGCCTTCGCCACCGACAAGGCCCAGCACGGGGCGCTGGCCCGGGCCCGGGAGCAGCTGATCTCCGACGGCCGCCTCTCGGAGGCGGCGCGCCTGGCCACCATGGAGCTCGAGGCCGGCGCACCCGAGCTCGGGCCGGTCTTCGCCTCCCTCGGGGAGCGGCTGGCCGCCTTCGCCTGGTACCGGGAGCAGGCCACGCGCCTGCTGGAGCAGGCCGGGGAGATCGACGCCGACGCGTACGGTGAGCTCAAGGAGAAGGTCCTCGAGGCCTACGCCGAGGAGTCCAAGAGCTGGAAGGAGCAGGCCCGGGCCCTGCGGGCCGAGGCCGTGGACGCCCGCGACAAGCGGGTGGCCGCCGACGCCTACCTGCGCATCGCCATGCTCCACGCCCTCTACGCCGACGACGGCGAGAAGGTGCGGGAGAACCTCGAGCGCGTCTTCCTGCTGGATCCGGGCTGCCGCTCGGCCCTCGACTTCCTCGAGGACTTCCACAGCCAGAAGCAGGACTACGAGGGGCTGGCCGCCGCCTACGAGACCCTCGCCGGCTCGGTGAAGGATCGGGACATGGCCGCCGAGGTCCTCGTCCGTCTCTCCCGGGTGCGGGAGCAGCGCCTCGACGACGCCGAGGGCGGCCGGGCGGCCCTGATCAAGGTCCTCGAGACCGACCCCAGCCACGCGGTGGCGGCCTCGGCGCTGGCCTTCGCCTACCAGCGGCAGGAGGCCTGGCAGGAGGCCGCCCACGTCCTCGAGGCTCGCCTCGCCGCCGGCGGTGACAAGAGCGAGCGGGTGCGTCTGCACCGCGAGCTCGCCGAGCTGCACCTCGAGCACCTCGACTCGCGCGCCGCCGCGCGCACCCACCTCGAGGCCGCCCTCGATCTCGAGCCCGGCAACGCCGAGGTCGCCGGTCGCCTCGAGACCCTCTACGCCGAGGACGAGGCCTGGGAGAAGGTCGCCCGGATGCTCGAGCGCCTGGTGGAGGCCACCGAGGACATCGAGACCCGGCAGCGCCTCCTCGATCGCCTGGCCACCCTCGAGGCCGAGGAGCTGAAGCGCCCGGGGGAGGCCGCGCAGGCCCTGCAGCGCCTGCTCTCCCTCGATCCCGGCCGCAAGCGGGCCGTGGCCCAGCTGCGGGAGGCCGCCGAGGCCGCCGGCGACTCGGTCCTGCTGACCCGGGGCCTGGCGATCGCCGCCGAGCTGGCCACCGAGGACCGCCGCAAGGTGGAGCTGTGGCAGGAGCTGGGCGCTGCCTGGGAGGCCGCGGGGGACACCCGGGCAGCCTCCGAGGCCTACCGGCGCGTCCTCGTGATCGCGCCGGCCGACGCCGACGCCAACGCCGGCCTCGAGCGGACCCTCACCGAGAGCGGGAGCCCCGAGGAGGTCGCCGAGGCCCTCACCACCAAGCTCGCCGCCGCCGAGAGCGCCGACGAGAAGCGGGTGGCCGGCCTGAAGCTGGCCGCGCACCAGGCCGACACCATGCAGGACGCCGCCGCCGCGCGGCAGACCCTCGAGGGGCTCCTGGAGGGGGCGCCCGAGGATCCCGAGATCCTCCGAGCGCTGCTGGGGGTGCTCGAGGCCGCCGGCGATCTCGAGGCCCGCATCGAGGTCCTCTCCCGGGTCGTCGAGTCGGACGCCGCCGACGTCAGCCGGGGGCTGGAGCTCGCCGGGCTCCTGGCCGAGGCCGGCAAGGCCGAGGAGGCCACCGCCCGGCTCGTCGCCGTGGACGACGCCGCGCCCGAGCATCCGGCCGTGATCGAGGTGCTCGCCCGCTTCTGCGAGGGCAAGGACGCCGCGCCGGAGCTCCTCGATCGGCTCGAGCGCCGCCTGGAGGCAGGCGGCGAGTGGACCCGCCTGCTCCAGCTGCTCGAGGATCGGGTCGCCCACGTGGGGGACGACATCGCGCAGAAGGCCGGCCTGCTGCGCCGGGTGGCGTCGCTGCAGGAGGAGCGCCTGGCGGACAAGCGGGCCGCGCTGCTGGCCCTGGGCGGCGCCGCGCGCCTGACGCCCCAGGACCGGGAGCTCACCGACGAGCTGCAGCGCCTGGCCACCGAGGCGGGCGCCCACACCGAGTACGAGGCCCTGCTGGGCGAGATCTACGAGGCCGCCCAGGAGTCGGGCGCGGGCCCCGAGCTCCTGCGCCCCCTGCAGGTCGCCCGCGCGAAGCTGCGGGCCGAGGTCCTCGGCGACGCCGAGGGCGCCGCCACCGTCTACCAGCGGCTGGTGGAGGCGACCGATCCGAAGGATCCGATCCACCACGACTCCCTGCAGGCCCTGGCGCGGATCGCCCGGGACACCCAGCAGTGGCCCGAGCTGGCCGCGACCCTGGAGCGCCTGGTGCCGCTGGCGGCGACGCCGCCGGACAAGGCTCGCCTCCTCCTCGAGCGGGGCGAGGTGCAGGAGCAGTACCTCCAGCAGCACGCCGAGGCGGCGGCCACCCTGCGCGCGGCCCTGGAGGCCGGGGCGGGGGAGGCCGAGGTCCTGCCCTCCCTGGCCAGGGCCCTCGAGGCCGCCGGGGACGAGGAGGGCCTCTCGGAGATCATCCTGCGGCAGGCCGCCCTCGCAGCGGCCACCGGAGACGAGCACGCCTCCGGGCGGCTGAAGCTCAAGAGCGCCCAGCTCGCCCGCTCCCTCGGGCGGGCGGACGAGGCGGTGGAGCAGTTCCGTCAGGTGCTGCTGGAGCGGCCGGGCGATCCCGACGCCCGGGAGGGGCTGCGCTCCCTCCTCGACGCGCCCGAGATCGGCAAGGACGCCGCGCTGGCGCTGGCCGCGGCCTGCGAGAAGACCCACGACTCGGCGGAGGTGACCGAGCTCCTCGAGCGCCTCGCCGTGATCACCGAGGGCGCCGAGCGCGCCGGCCACCTCGAGCGGGCGGCCGAGCTCTACGCCAGCGAGCTGCACCAGCGGGCGCCGGCCCTCGGGGCACTGCTGCGCGCGCGCGAGGCCCGCGGCGGTGAGGGCCTCGAGGAGCCGATCGCCAAGATGGCGGCGTCGATCGACGAGGTCGATCGCTTCATCGAGACCGTCGAGGCCCTGGAGCAGAACCTGAGCGGCACCACCCTGGTGCTGGCCTGGCGGCTCCTCGCCGAGCAGACCGCCGCCAAGGCCGCCACCCGCGAGGTGGGCATCGCGGCCTACGAGAAGATCCTCGGCGCGGACGCGGCGAACGCCGAGGCCCTCGAGGGCCTGCACGCCCTCTACCGGGTCACCGAGCGCTGGCCCGATCTCCACGCGCACAGCGTGCGGCGCGCCGAGCTCGCCACCGAGCCGGCCGAGCAGATCCGCCACTGGCGGGAGGCCGGGCGGGTAGCCGAGGAGCGGCTGGAGGATCCGGGCCTGGCCGCGGACGCCCACCGCAAGGTCGTCGAGATCGCGCCGGACGACGCCGAGTCCTCCCGGGTGCTCGACCGCCTCTACCAGAAGCTGGGCCGGCGGGACGATCTGGCCTGGGTGCTCGACCTGCAGCGCAAGTCGGCGTCCACCGTCGACCGCAAGCGGGACATCACCTTCCGCCTGGCGGAGCTGGTGCGCGAGGCCGGCAGGGCCGCGGAGGCGATCGAGCTCTACGGCGAGGTGCTGCAGCTGGAGGAGACCCACGCCCCGGCCCGGGAGGCCCTCGAGGCCATCACCCGCGCGGGCGGCGACACCTCGCCCAAGGCCTACGCCCTCCTCGACGAGGTGCTGGCCAAGACCGGCAACCACCGCGAGCGCATCGACCTGCGCGAGGCCCGCCTGGCGGGCGGCGGCGAGGCCGATCCCGAGCTGGCCACCCGGCTCTTCTCCGAGCTGCGCCAGATCCACGCCGACAAGCTCAAGGCCCCCGAGATGGCCTTCATGATCGCCTGCCGGCAGATCGGCAAGCGCATCGACACCCTGGCCGCGGCCACCGCGGCCGCCGAGCTCGCCGACGCCCTCCAGAACCACGAAGATCTCTGGGAGGTGCTCGAGGAGAGCGCCGAGGGTCTGGAGGAGGGCGATCCCCAGGCCATCGAGCTCTTCCGGCGCGCGGCGGCGCTGAAGACCGCCCACGGCTCGGCCGAGGCCGCCATCTCCGCCTGGAAGCGGGTGCAGGCCCTGGCCCCCGAAGACCGCGAGGTCCTCGACCAGCTGGAGGGCCTCTTCAACAAGAAGGCCGACGCCCAGAACCTCGTCGACCTCTACCGGACCAAGGTCGACCTGGCGAAGGATGGCGGCGAGCGCTCGGTGGCTCGCCTGGAGCTGGCCAAGCTCCTGGAGCAGGCGGGCGACGACGAGAAGGCCATCGACGCCTTCGAGCTGATCGTGGCCGAGCCCAACGCCGACGCGAAGGCCCGCACCTCGGCCCTGCGCGAGCTGGAGCGGCTCTACGCGAAGGCCGAGCGGCCGCAGGACCAGGCCCGGATCCTGGCCAACCTGGTGAAGGCCCTGGAGGAGGAGACCGAGCGCTTCCGCTACCTCGTCCGCCTCGGCGCGATCTTCGAGGAGCACGACGGCAGCCCCACCCGGGCGCTGGAGATCTACCGCTCGGTGGTGGCCGCCTCCACCGAGGGCGAGGAGTCCGCTCCCGGGCAGGCCGAGCTGGCCGCCGCCATCACCGGCCTCGAGCGCCTGCTGGTGAACGAGGCCTCCCGGGTCTCGGCCGCCGCCGGCCTCGAGCCCATCTACCGGGCCCGCGGGGAGGGGAGGAAGCTCACCGAGGTCCTGGAGATCCGCCTGCCCACCGAGGCCGATCCGGACGCCCGCCTGGGCCTCTTCCGCGAGATCGCGAGCCTCTACGAGGAGCGGGTGGGGCAGCCGCCCCTGGCCTTCATGGTCTGGTGCCGCGCCATGCGCGAGATGCCCCAGGAGGAGGAGGTGCGCGAGCGCATCGAGGTCCTCGCCCAGGTCACCGAGTCCTGGGAGGAGCTCGCCGGGCTCTACCGCGAGGTCCTGGAGAAGGCCGATCCCGGCGCGGACTGGGTCCTGCCGCTGCACGCCCGCACCGCCGAGATCTACGAGGTCTCGCTGGGGCAGCCCACCAAGGCGATCCTCCACCGGCAGGCCCTCGCCGAGGCCACCGGGGAGATCGAGGCCCTCGAGTCCCTCGCCGTCCTGCTGCGCGAGGCCCGCTCACCCGAGCTGATCGGCGTCGATCGCAAGCTGATCGAGGCCACCGACGATCCCTCGCGCAAGCGCGCCCTCTGGATGGAGGTCGCCGGGGTGGCCGAGGCCACCCAGCCCGTGGACGCCGTCTCGGCCTTCCGCGAGATCGTGACCCTCGACGGCGACGATCCCGACCCCGAGGTGCTGCAGCGCCTCGGGCGGGTGCTCTCCGAGCTCGAGCGCTGGGACGAGCTCTGCGAGGTCCTGGCGATGGAAGTCGAGCTGGCCAAGAAGGCCGGCGACGCCCACGCCGAGGCCGAGTGGCGCTTCCGCTGGGGGCGCGTCCTCCAGGTGCGCCTGCGCCGCCCCGACGAGGCGGTGGACATCTACGAGGCGGCCCTGGCCGCCGAGCCCGCCTCCACCGGCGCCGTGGCCGGCCTCGAGGAGATCCTCCAGTCGGGGGTCGAGGCCTGGGCCCGCACCGCCGCCGCCCGGGCCGCGCGCGTGCTCAAGCCGCGCTACGAGAAGGGGGCCGACTCGGCACGCCTGATCAAGGCCCTGGAGATCCTCGCCTCCGCCTCCGAGGATCCGGAGGAGCAGTCGAGCTTCCTCTGCGAGATCGCCGACGTCTACGCCTCCAGCCAGCAGAGCGAGGAGATGGCCTTCATGAGCATCACTCGCGCGCTCCAGGCCCTGCCCTGGAATCGCGAGGCCCTCTCCCGCCTGGAGGCGCTCTCCGAGCAGAGCGAGCTCCAGGAGGAGGAGGCCGAGCTGCTCGAGAGCCTGGTGGGCTCCGTGCGCGACGACGAGGTCGTCGCCCTCTACCTGCGCCGGCTGGGCAAGCTGCAGGCCGACGCGGGTGAGGTCGAGGCGGCCATCGGCCACTACCAGCGGCTGCTGGAGATCCACCCCTCCGACACCCTGGCCCTCGATCGCCTCTCCCGCCTCACCCGCCTCGAGGGTGACCTCGACGCCCACATCGAGGTCCTGCGCCGCCAGTTCACGGCGACCGAGGCGGTCGCCGATCGCGTGAAGCTGCTGCGCCAGATCGCCCTGGTGCAGGAGCAGCAGCAGGGCGACGTCGGCGCCGCGATGGCCACCTGGCGTCAGCTCACGGAGCTGGCCCCGGACGATCGCGAGGCCTGGGCTCACCTCGACGACCTCTGTCAGCGCCAGGAGCGCTGGACCGAGCTCGACGACATCCTCCGCCGGGAGGCCGAGCTGGCCGCCGAGGCGAAGGACGTCCCGGCGCAGGTGGGCTACTTCCACCGCCTGGCCGAGCTCAAGGAGAGCCGCCTCCTCGATCCGGACGGCGCCCTCGTCCTCCACCGCGAGGTCCTGGCGCTCGAGCCGGGCCACGCCGCCACCGTGGAGCGGGTGGAGCAGCTGCTGCGCGAGCAGAAGGATCGCGTCGATCTCGCGCGCCTCCTCGAGGACGTCTACCGCTCGCAGGCGGCCTGGCCGCAGCTGCTCTCGGTGCTCGACGTGCGCGCCGGCTACGAGCCGGAGAAGGAGGTCCGCCTCGAGGTGCTCTGGGAGATGCACGAGATCCAGGAGCGACGCCTGGGCTCCCCGGAGATGGCCTTCATCCTGCTGTGCCGGGCCTTCAACCTCCTGCCCACCGACCCCGAGGTGCGGGCCGGCCTCGAGCGCCTGGCCGAGCTCACCGAGCAGCACGAGGAGCTGGTGGCGGTCTACGAGGACGCCATCGACGAGATCGGGGTGCCCGAGGTGCTGGCCGAGATGAGCCTCACCGTCGGCCGGATCTACGAGACGAAGCTCGAGGATCCCGAGACCGCCCTGAACCACTACGAGCAGGTGAAGAAGATCGATCCGGACTGCCTGCCCGCGCTGCAGGCCCTGGATCGGCTCTACCGCCGGCGCGAGGACTGGCACGACCTGGCCGAGACCCTCACCCACCAGGCCGAGCTCACCTCCGACGCCGAGGAGAAGACCGCCGTGCTCTTCCGCCTCGGCCAGCTCTACGCCGACAAGATGCAAGCCACGGATCGTGCGGTGGCGATCTTCGAGGAGCTCCTCGAGGTGCAGCCGGGCCACCTGCCGGCCCTGCGGAGCATCGAGCAGCTCTACGCCGAGGCCGGCGCCTGGCAGAAGCTGGCGGCGAACCTCGAGGTGCAGCTGGAGGCCGCCAAGGACGACGCCGCCCGCGAGCGGCTCATCGGCCGCCTGGCCGATGTCCTCGGTGAGCACCTCGGCGAGCACGAGCGGGCCATCGGCCTGTGGAAGGACGTCCTGGAGCTGAACAAGCGCTCCGAGGCGGCCCAGGCTGCCCTCGAGCGCCTCTACGAGGCCTCCGAGCAGTGGGAGGTGCTGGCCGACCACCTCAAGAGCCGCCTGGAGCGGACCATCGATCCGCGGGAGATCACCCGCCTCAACGATCGGCTGGGCTGGGTCATGGGCGCGAAGCTCGGCCAGGCCTCCGACGCCATCGCCTCCTTCCGGGCGGTGCTCGAGCGGGATCCCCGCAACCTGCGGGCCCTCGAGGCCCTGCGGGACATCTACGACACCGAGGGCAGCTGGAACGAGCTGGTCACGGTGCTCAAGCGGCTGGTGCCCCTGCAGGACACCCCCGAGGGCACCAAGGCCGTGCGGATGCGGCTGGCCGAGGTGCTCGGCCGCGAGCTCGACAACCGGGACGAGGCGATCGAGGCCTGCCGGCGCTACCTCGACGTGGAGCCGCACCTGGAGGACGAGCTCCTCTCCCTCGAGGGGCTGCTGCGCGAGCTGAAGGCGCCGGGCGAGGCCGTGAAGGTGATGGAGGCCCGGGCGCGGGTGATCACCCACGAGCTCGAGCTGGAGCAGACGCGCGCCGAGCACGAGGAGGGTGAGGCCCTCGAGGCCCGCGAGGCGAGCCTGGAGGACATCCGGGCCCACCTGGTGGTGGTGCTCTTCGAGATCGCGCGCACCTACGCCGACGACGTGAAGCGGGTCGCCTCCGGCGCCGAGGCGCTGGAGCAGGTGCTGGTGGCCGATCCCGGCAACCGCGAGGCCGTGACCAAGCTGCGCGCGATCTACGAGAAGAGTGATCGCTGGCGGGAGATGGCCACCCTGGTCGAGGGGTTGCTGCCCCACGCCGCCGACGACGAGGAGCGGCGGTCCCTGCAGCTGGAGATCGCCTACCTGCAGGAGGAGAAGCTCGGGCAGAAGGAGATGGCCTTCCTCGCCCTCGGGCGGGCCTTCGCCGAGCGGCCGGACGACGAGCAGATCGAGGCCGGCCTCTTCCGGCTGGCCGAGGAGGCCGACACCTGGGACGAGCTGGCCGTGGTCATCGAGGAGATCGCGGACGATCAGCCCCCCGGGCCCGCCAAGGCCAACGCCCTCCTCAAGCTCGCCGAGGTGCAGGACCAGCGCCTGGACGACCCGGACGAGGCCGAGGCGGCCATCCGTCAGGTGCTCTCCTTCGACCCCTCCTCCACGCCCGCCCTGGAGATGCTCTCGAAGCTCTTCGTGGCCCGGGGGCAGGCCTCGAACCTGGTCGTGGCCCTGGAGCAGAAGCTGGAGGTCACCGGCGAGCCCGAGGAGCAGAAGAAGGTGCTCGCCCGGATCGCCGAGGTCTACGAGCAGGACCTCGACGACATGGAGGAGGCCATCGCCACCTGGCGCCGGATCACCGACCTGGACGGTGCCTGCGTCATGGCCATCGACAACCTGGCCCGGATCTACGAGGCCTCGGAGTCCTGGGACGAGCTCGTGGGGATCCTCGAGCGCGCCGCCGAGGTCTCCTCCGAGCAGCGGGCCGACCGGATGTTCCAGGTCGGTGAGATCCACGAGGAGCGCCGCAAGGACGACGCCTCCGCCATCCGCGCCTGGCAGAGCGGCCTGGAGGAGAACCCGACCCACGAGCCCAGCCTCAACGCCCTGGAGCAGATCTACACCCGCCTCGAGCGCTGGAACGAGCTGCTGCGCACCTACGAGGCGCAGGTCGAGGCCACCGAGGACGCCGACGCCAAGGTCGCCTTCCTCCTGAAGATCTCGACCCTGCAGGAGAGCCAGTTCGACAACCCGCCCAACGCCCTCGACGCCTACGAGCGGGCCCTGGCCATCGACCCCGAGCACACCAACGCGCTCGAGGGGCAGATCCGCCAGCTGCGCGCCCTCGAGGAGTGGGAGCGCCTCATCGGCGCCCTCGAGCACAAGCTCTCCATGACCCGGGACGAGGAGACGGCGGTCCAGCTGCACATCGAGCTGGGCAACGTCTGGCACGATCAGCTGCAGCGGGTGGACAAGGCCGAGACGGTCTTCTCCCAGGCGCTGGAGATCCTCCCCGAGAGCCGCGACGCCCTCGGGGCGCTGGGCAAGCTCTACGAGAAGAGCGGCAACTGGTCGCCGGCGCTGGAGATGATGCAGCGCGAGGTGACCATCGCGGGCACCTCCGACGACGCGGTCGAGATCTACCACCGCATGGGTAAGATCTACGAGGACATGCTCCTCGACACCGCGGCGGCTCGCGCCAACTACGAGCAGGCCCTGGAGATCGATCCCGGCTACCTGCCCGCCATCCAGTCGATGAAGTCCCTCTCCGAGCTGGAGAAGGACTGGGGGCAGTACCTCGAGGCGCTGGTCCAGGAGGCGAAGCACACCGACGACCTCGCGCGGAAGACACGGCTGCTCCACCAGATCGGCGTCTTCTACCGCGACCAGCGGGAGGATCCCGACGGCGCCATCCGCTACTTCGAGGAGGCGCTCACCAAGACCGAGGACGACCTCCAGAGCGCCGAGGACGCCTACCCCCTCTACCTCGGCCGCGAGGACTGGGAGCGGGGCGAGCAGCTCCTGCGCATCGTCTGCAAGGGTCAGGAGGCCGCGGGCCTCGATGGGCCCGAGCTCTGCCAGCGCTGGTACAAGCTGGGCTACGTCCGCCAGAAGCTCGAGGCGGCCGAGGGCGCCCTGGAGGCCTTCGAGAAGGCCTACGAGAACGACCCGACCTACCTCCCGGCCCTCGAGGGCCTCGGGGCGGCCCTGGTCGGCGCCGCCCGCTGGGAGGAGGCCCTGAAGATCTACCAGGCCATCCTCATCCACCACCGGGAGTCGGTCACCGACCTCGAGGTGGTCGAGTACTACTGGCAGCTCGGCGAGATCAACCTGAAGCTCGACGAGCGCGAGCGGGCCGTGAAGAACTTCGAGAAGGCCCTGGAGATCGATCCGCGGCACTCGCCGGCCCTCACCAGCCTGGTCCGCATCCTGGAGGAGGACGACGCCTGGGACGAGGCCATCGAGCTGCGCACCCGGCTCCTCGACGCCCTCGATCCGGACGAGCGCTACGAGATGTACCTCGCCATCGGGCAGGCCTCCTCCGAGAAGCAGATGGACCCCTACTCGGCGATCGACGCCTACATGGGGGCCCACAAGCTCAAGGAGAACGCCCTGGCGCCGCTGCAGTCGCTGCTCCTCCTCTACCGGGAGACCCGGCAGGCGGCGAAGGCGGTGGAGATCCTCGAGCGCCTGCTCTCCCACCCGGAGGTGCAGGCCGAGGTGAACCTCCAGAAGCGCTACGAGCTCACCCTGGCCGAGATCTACCGGGACGACCTCAAGGATCCCGATCAGGCGGTCTACCACTTCGACCGCGCCCTGGATCTCGACTACACCCTCGCGCCGGCCCTGGCCGCGATCGAGGAGATCCTCGGCAAGCGCAAGCGCTGGCAGGAGCTCGAGCAGGCCTACTCCCGGATGATCCAGCGGATCCCCAAGGGGCCGCAGACCCGGGCCGTGCGGGTGGGGCTCTGGCGCGCGGTGGGCGATCTCTACCGCAACGCCCTGCGCAACCTCGACGGAGCCATCGCCGCCTACCAGGTGGTGACCCGGGCCGACCCCGAGGACGTGGACGCCATCGAGACCTACGCCAGCCTCCTCGCCGCCAAGCCCGGCGCCGAGGCGGACGCCATCACCGCCTTCCAGATGGCGCTGAAGGTCACCGACGAGCCGGCCCGGGTGGCCCGGGCGCTCCTGCGGCTGCACACCGCCCGCAAGAGCTTCGATCGCGCCTTCTGCGTCTCGGCGGTGATCAACGTGCTCATCGGCAACCCCGAGCCCGAGGAGCAGCAGTTCTTCGAGCGCATCAAGCCCTACGCGCCGGAGCGGGCCACCCGCTCGCTCACCGACCGGCTCTGGGAGCAGCAGCTCTACCACGATAAGCTCAAGGGGCCCGTGGCCGACATCCTGGCCATCCTCTACGAGCAGGCGGGCCCGGCGATCGCCGTGGACCTGAAGGTCGAGGGCGTGAACGTCCGCAAGGATCGGGTCGACGTCGCCAGCTCCCCCCTCTACTTCGCCAACATGTACCGCTACGTGGGCAAGGTGCTGGGGATGGAGGCGGTGGCGCTCTACCAGCGCCTCGACCAGACCGAGGGGCTGGCGGTGCTCAACACCAGCCCGCTCTCCCTGGCGGCGAGCGAGGAGATGCTCGGCCGCTCCAGCAAGCGGGAGCTCTGGTTCGCGATCGGCAAGGCCATGGCCTTCTGCCGGCCGGAGCTGGCCCTCGGCCGGGTCCTCGACCTCGAGCACCTCGACCTGCTCCTGCAGTCCGCGGCCTCCCTGGTGCGGCCGGGCTTCCCGGTGAACCTGCACCCCCAGGAGGTGCAGCGGACCCAGGCCCAGCTGCGCAAGGTGCTCTCCCCGGAGGCCACCCAGGCCCTGGCCCGGGTCGTCCGGGACTGGAGCCCCGAGCGGGCGCTGGCCGATCTGCGGGACTACGCCGCCGGCGTCGAGCACACCGCCAACCGCGCCGGGATCCTCCTGGCCGGAGACATCGCCGTCGCGCGCTCCTGCCTCATGGAGGACAAGGGCGGGGCGGCCAAGCTGCCCTTCCGCACCAAGGTGCGAGATCTCGTCATGTTCTGCCTCTCCGAGGAGTTCTTCCAGGTTCGCGAGGCCCTCGGTCTCGCCGTACAGATCCCGACCTGATCTGGGACGTAGGGAGGGGTGTAGGACGAGTGGATCCCGTGGATCCGGGCGCCTCTTCCAACCTCCTGAAAATTGGACGTGGCGCGCGGCAGGGTGCTAGCGTGAATCATTGACCGACGTGGGCCTCGCGAGGGTCCGCGCTTCGTGCCAACAACGAAAAGAGCCCGGAAATCATGAAGTTCGCCTGCGACGAATGCGGAGCCCAGTACATGATTGCCGACGAGAAGGTCGGCACGAAGGGCGTGAAGGTCAAGTGCAAGAAGTGCTCTCACGTCATCGTGGTGCGGCCTCAGCTCGAGACCGACCCCGGTGTGGAGCCAGAGGACTCCTTGACCCAGATCGAGGCGCCCACCGGACTGGAGGCCGAGGCCTCCCTGGAGGAGGGGTTCGACGCCACCGTGGTGTTGCCCAACCCCATGGCCCAGGAGTCCGAGGCGGAGCTGGACGACGAGGCGCCGCCCGCCCCCGCGGCGGGGCAGGGGATGCCCGTCCCGATGGCCGCCTCCGCGCCCGATCTCGATGACGCCGGAGGTGGCCTCGAGGCCGCCGGCGGTCTAGGTGGGCTCGACGACGACCTCGGCGCGGCCCTGGGGGCCGAGCTGGGCGCCGAGCTGGGAGAGCTCGGCGACGACATCGCGCCGCCGGCCAACGGCAGCACCGCCCCGCAGGCCCCGGCCGCCCAGACCGAGGTGGCCGCCAGCGCGCCCGCCGCCGCGCCCGCTGCCGCGCCCGCTGCCGCGCCCTCCTCCGGTCCCGAGGACGAGATCGGGATGGCCTTCGACAGCATCTTCGGGGACGGCCCCGCGCCGGCCACCGATCCCGCCGTCCCCTCGGATCCCTTCTCCTCGGACGTGGACGACGCCTTCGACGCCGCCCTCGGCGAGGATTCCGGCGGCTACGAGGACGAGCACGCCTCCACCCGGGTCTTCGACACCAACTCCATGCGCCTGGTCGCCAGCGAGCGCGAGCGTCACTCGGACGACTTCTACGATGGCGGCTACGACGACGAGGGCGACTACGGGGCAGGACCGGAGGACACCGGTGAGGCCGAGTGGTACGTCGCGGTCCAGGACGAGCAGGTCGGGCCGCTGACCGTCGCCGAGGTGCAGCACCGCTGGGAGGCCGGGGACATCGGCCCCGACAGCCTCTGCTGGAAGAACGGGATGGGGGACTGGGAGCCCCTCTCCACGGTCGAGGGCCTCAAGGATCTCATCGCCCCGGTGCGCGAGGCCCTGGTGGCCGAGCCGGCGCCCGCGGCGAGCGCCCCCGAGCCCGCCGCGTTGTCCTCGGCAGCGGACGAGCCGGACAGCGGCTGGAAGCCGGGCGCGGCCGCGCTCCTGGCGTCCCTCGCGGCGGACGAGATGGACGCGCTCGAGAACGAGCCGGTCGAGACCCTCGCCGCCCCCACCGCCGATCCGGTGGGCCTCCCGCACGCCCCCGAGCCCCAGGCGCCGCTCGGCGGCGCTCTCGGTGGGCTCGATCTGGGCAACCTCCCGCCGCCGCCGACCCCGGAGCCGGAGCTGCCTCCCGCGATGGCGCCGCAGACCCCGGCCGGGGCCTTCCAGCCCGAGCCCGCGACCCGGCCGCCGCCGGCCTACGCGGCCGCCGCCGCGCCGGCGCCGCATCACACGCCGGCCGCGGTGCACCCGCTGCCGGTGGGGCCCGCCACCGGCGCCGTCCCCATCATGGGGGCGCCGCCCCAGCAACTGACCATGGGCAAGCTCGCCGCCCTCGGTGGTGGCCTGGTGGGGGTGCTCAGCCTGATCATCTTCGGCGGCCTCTGGGCCGGCGGGGTCTTCGACAAGGAGACCGCCACCGCCGATCCCGTCGAGCCCGCCGCCCCGGCCGCCGCCGCGCCGGTGGCCGCTGCCCCGACGGCCGCCGCCCCCGAG
>JARGFU010000056.1 GCA_029210625.1 Deltaproteobacteria bacterium
GCTCGAGAGCCTGCCGGTGGAGCACCTGGAGGCCACCGGGCCCCGGGAGGTGCGGGTCGAGCTGGTGAGGCCGGTGATCTTCTCGCGCAAGCGCCTGGCCGAGGTGCGGCTCCTGCCGGCCGACGTCGCGGCCTGCGAGTCCCTCACCGATCTCTCCCACCTCTCGGGGACCGGCCCCTTCCGGCAGGTGGAGGCCCTGGAGCCGGGCACCCTGCGCCTCGAGCGCTTCGAGGGCTACTGGGACTCGGACCCCGTCCTCGGTCCACTGCCCCTGCTCGACGAGGTCGTGCTCGCCTTCGAGCCCGACCTCCTCCGGAGGATCCGGCTTCTCGACTCGGGCCGGGCGCAGGTCGGCTTGTTCATCGGCTCGTTCGGTGACGATGGGGAGGCCCTCCTGGCGAAGGCCAAAGGCGAAGGTCGCCCGGCCCTGGTGAGGCTCCCCGTGAAGAGCATCGCCTTCTACCTGAGCGAGCTGGTCCTCTCCGCCCGGGAGGGCACGCTGCTGGCGGACCCGCGGGTGCGCCGCGCCATCGGCTTCAGCCTGGACCGCGCAGCGCTGGCCCACCCCCCCGCGGTGCCCCTCCATCGCTTCCTCGATCCTCGCTTCAGCGCCTATCGCCCGAGCGTCGAGGGCTTCTCCCTGGACCGGGAGCGGGCGGCCGCCCTGCTCGAGGCCGCGGGCATCGATCTGACCGCCTCGCCCCCCACCCTGCGCCTGGGCTGCCTGGAGGTCTTCCGCCGGCGCTGCGAGGAGATTGCCTCGCAGCTCACCGAGGCCGGCTGGAGGGTCGAGCGACATGAGCTGGTGGTCGCGGCGATGGAGCGCAACCTCGAGATCGGGGAGATCGACGCGACGGTCGGCGGCTTCCTCTACCCCTACTACGGTACCGAGCCCTGGCCCTATCTGACCTACATCGCGAACCGCAACCGCGCCCGCACCGGCCGGGGCTCCCGGATCGCCTCCATCTACGAGCGCCTGGATCGCGCCGTGAGCCAGGCCGATCGGATCGCCCTCTACGGAGCCCTGGAAGAGGCCCTGCTCGAGGACGCCACCTTGATCCCGCTGGTGGGCGGCTCGCCCGAGGACGCGGAGTTCGACACCATCGGGTCCCTCCTCGACCCCCGGATCCGGGGTCTGCCGGTGGACGACCCCGGCGCGCAGCAACCCCTCCGGGACCTCGTGGGCGTGGTCCAGACCCGCATCCTCACCGACCACAACCTCGCCGCCCTGCGCCACGTCTGGCTGGCGGACGACCCGACCGCCGCCACCAGCCCATCAGGCGAGTGACGGGCCAGTAGCCGGCGGGGAAGCCGGGCTCGGCGCACCAGGCCGTGGAGGAGGCCGCGCCGCTCGCGCCGCCGGCGCCGCCGGCGTTCTCCATCCCCGCGGCGCAGTTCTCGACGCACTGGAGGGAGCCGGTGTCGTAGGCGGCCAGGCCGGCGCCGCCGTTGCCGCCGCTGGTGCCGTTGGTCCCGCCGCCGCCCTCGCTGCCCGGGGCGCCGTTGCCGGCCCAGACGACGTTGTTCGAGATCAGGAGGGCGGCGTTGCTGTTGCGCACCCAGATCCCGTAGCTGTTCTCCCCCGGAGCGGCGGCGTTCTCGCCGTAGATCACGAAGCCGTCGATCGAGGCGCCGGTGGTGATGCCGTCGGCGATCACCGCCTTGCGGTGACCCGGGCCGCTGTTGCCGTAGAGCGCGGTGGTGTTCGCCGCGGGGTTCCGGCCCCAGGTCACGGGGTTGTAGCCACCGAGGAGGGAGAGCCCGTCGATGAGGGTGACGGTCTCGTAGTAGGCGCCGGAGCTGACGTAGACCCGGGTCTTCCCGGCCTGCGCCGCGGCGCGGGCCAGGCCCTGGCCGATGGTGGCGCAGGGGGTGGTCTGCCCGCCGCAGGTGGCGAAGTCGGCGCCGCCGTTGGCGAGGGTCGAGACGAAGACCACCGAGCTGTCGATCTGGAACTCGCAGCCGTTGGAGGAGACCACGTCCAGGTCGAGGTAGTCGTGGGTGCCGTCGCAGGCGGCGTGCCCGTCGCCGACGGTGCAGCAGCTCATCCGGCACTGGGGGATGCCGCTGGCGTCGCAGCTGCCCCAGGCGTTCGCCCGGTCGAAGACCGCGGTGCAGTCGATGAAGCAGGAGCCGCAGGCGGTGTCGGTGTCGTAGACCCCGGTCGCCTGGTTGAGCCAGCCCTCGTCGGTGGTGCCGTCGCAGTCGTCGTCGGCGCCGTTGCAGATCTCGGCGGAGGGGCTGCCCGCGCTCGCCGAGCAGATCGTCGGCCCCGCGGGGTTCCCCGCGTCGCAGATCCGGATGCCCGCGGCGAGGCAGGCGCCCTGCCCCGAGCTGCAGGCGTTGCCCTTGTCGGTCCACAGCACCTCGTCGGTCGCGCCGTCGCAGTCGTCGTCGAAGGCGTTGCAGACCTCGGCGCCCGGCGGGCTCGGGGTCGCCGAGCAGACCGTCGGTCCGGAGGGGCTGCCGGTGTCGCAGATCTTGATGCCCGGCTGGGCGCAGATCCCCTGGCCGGCGATGCAGCCCGTCCCCAGGTCGGCCCAGCTGATCTCGTCGGTCTGGCCGTCGCAGTCGTCGTCGATCCCGTTGCAGACCTCGGTGCCGCCGGGGGCGGGGCCGACGGAGCAGACCGTGGGGCCGCCGGGGCTCGCCGTGTCGCAGACCCGGATGCCGGTCTGCTGGCAGGCGCCGGAGCCCGCGGTGCAGATCGTCCCCTTGTCCGCCCAGAGGATCTCGTCCGTCTGGCCGTCGCAGTCGTCGTCCAGGCCGTTGCAGACCTCGCTGCCCGCCGCACCCGGCGTCGCCGAGCAGACGGTGGCGCCGCCGGGGTTCCCCGTGTCGCAGACCCGCACGCCGGTCGCCTGGCACTGGCCGGTCCCCGCCGTGCAGACGGTGCCCTTGTCCGCCCAGCTCCCCTCGTCGGTCTGGCCGTCGCAGTCGTCGTCCAGCCCGTTGCAGACCTCCGTCCCGGCCGCCCCCGAGGTCGCCGAGCAGACCGTCGGGCCCGCGGGGTTCGCCGTGTCGCAGATCCGGGTGCCGGTGGTCTCACAGAGGCCCGCCCCCGAGGTGCAGACCGTGCCCTTGTCCGCCCAGAGGATCTCGTCGGTCTGGCCGTCGCAGTCGTCGTCGAGGGCGTTGCAGACCTCGGCGCCGGCCGCGCCCGGGGTCGCCGAGCAGACGGTGGGGCCGGCGGGGCTGGCGGTGTCGCAGACCTTGGTGCCGGTGGCCTGGCACTGGCCCTGCCCCACGGTGCAGACGGTGCCCTTGTCGGCCCACGGGGCCTCCTCGTCGGTCTGCCCGTCGCAGTCGTCGTCCAGGCCGTTGCAGATCTCGGCGCCGCCGGCGCCGGCGCTCACCGAGCAGACGGTGGACCCGCCCGGGTTCGCCGTGTCGCAGACCCGCACGCCCACCGTCTCGCAGGCGCCGCTGCCCTCCCGGCAGATCGCGCCGAGGTCGGCCCAGAGGGCGTCCTCGTCGGTCAGGCCGTCGCAGTCGTTGTCGACCCGGTCGCAGACCTCGGCGCTCTGCGCGCCGGCCACGGCGTTGCAGAGGGTGGGCGCGCTCGGATCGGCGGGGTTGCAGACGAGCACCCCGGTGCGCTGGCAGGCGCCCAGCCCGACGCTGCAGAGGCTCCCCTTGTCCGCCCAGGCCGCGTCCTCGTCGGTCTGACCGTCACAGTCGTCGTCCAGGCCGTTGCAGGTCTCGGGGTTGCCCAGCTGCCCCTGGCTGGCGGAGCAGAGGGTCGGGCCGGCCGGGTCGGCGGGATCGCAGAGGCGGATGCCGGCGGTCTCGCAGATGCCCAGGCCCGAGGTGCAGACCTGACCCTTGTCGGCCCAGGTGGCGTCCTCGTCGGTCTCGCCGTCGCAGTCGTCGTCGATGCCGTTGCAGACCTCCACACCGGGGCTGGCCGGCACGGCGTTGCAGAGGGTGGGCCCCTCCTCGTCGACGGCGTCGCAGATCATCAGGCCGGGGCGGGCGCAGGCGCCGACGCCGGCGGTGCAGAACTCGCCGAGGTCGGCCCAGGCCGCGCCCTCGTCGGTGTCCCCGTCGCAGTCGTTGTCGAAGCCGTCGCAGACCTCGGTCACCGGCGGGCCGGCGATCGCGTCGCAGATGCTGGGGCCGGAGGCGTCGAGGGGATCGCAGACGTAGATGCCCACGCCGACGCAGCCGCCGCGCTGCACCCGGCAGACGTCGTTGAGGTTGCTCCACTGGGGCTCCTCGTCGGTCTCCCCGTCACAGTCGTCGTCGACGCCGTTGCAGATCTCGGTGTCCCCGCTGCCGGGCGTCCCCGAGCAGACCAGCGGGCCGCTGCGGTCGCTCTCGTCGCAGATCATCACCCCGGAGGCCTGGCAGGCCCCCAGGCCCACGAAGCAGGTCTCCCCCTTGGTGGCCCAGGCCTCCTCCTCGTCGGTCTCGCCGTCGCAGTCGTCGTCGATGCCGTTGCAGACCTCGTCCGGGCAGTTGCCCAGCCCGGGGCCTCCGCAGCTGCAGCCCTGCAGGAGCAGGAGAGGCGAGAGCGCGACGAGCAGCCCCCAGAAGAGAGTGGTCCGGCCGAAGAGAGTGCCCATCCGCCCAGGATAGCGGGCGCGGAGCGACGCGGCGAGCGAAAGCCCGCGCGCGACGCTACTCGATGACCAGGAGCAGGGTGCCGCCGTCGACGGTGTCGCCGGTCTCGACCCGGATCTCGGAGAGGGTGCCGGCCTTGGGGGCCTTCAGCTCGTTCTCCATCTTCATGGCCTCGACCACGATCACGCCCTCGCCCTCGGCGACCTCGTCGCCGACGGCCTTGAGGAGCTTCACGACCTTCCCGGGCATGGGGGCCTTGAGCTCGACCCGGCCCTCGACCTCGAAGCCCCCGCCCGCGGCGCGCATGCGCAGCCGCCGCTCGTCGAGCACCTCGAGGGGGAAGCGGTGGCCCCGCACCGAGACCACCATCTTCTCGGGGTGGGCCTCGTCGGCGTGGAGGTCGACCTCGTAGCTCTTGCCGTCGACGAGCAGCGACCAGGTGCCGCCCTCGAGGAAGATCGCGTCGACGACGTGCTCCTTGCCGTCGAGGGTCACGCGGTGGGAGGCCTCGGCGCCGTTCTCCACCAGCAGGAGCTCGTGCTCCTCGCCGGCGTGGAGCGCCAGGTAGCGGGTCGGTTGCTTCTTATCGGCTGAGGCCACGGCGGCGTCCCTCGTTCTTCCAGTTGCTCTGCTCGGGGGCGCGGGCGCCCAGGGCCTTGCTCGCCAGGCGCCGGGTGCGGTCCTGGCTGTAGATGGCCCCGGCCAGCATCGCCACCTCGTGCAGCGAGTCGGTGTCGGGCGCCAGGAGCTCGTCCTTCGCGGCGTCCAGGAAGCCCGTGTCGTAGTGCCCCGAGACGAAGGTCGGGTGGCGCAGCACCCTCCGGAGCCAGGCGACGTTGGTGCGCAGGCCGGTGACCTCCAGCTCGGAGAGGGCCCGGTCCAGGCGGGCGATGGCGGTCTCGCGATCCGGCCCCCGGGCGCAGAGCTTGGCGATCATCGGGTCGTAGTGGATCGGCACCTCCCAGCCGGCGTAGATGCCGCTGTCGAGGCGCACCCCCGGACCCCCGGGGACCCGCAGGTAGGAGATCCGGCCCGGCGTCGGCAGGAAGCCCTGCTCGGGATCCTCGGCGTAGATCCGCGCCTCGATGGCGTGGCCCCGGGGCAGGCGGGTCGACTCGGTGGTGGCCAGCGGGCGGCCGGCGGCGACCTCGAGCTGCAGCTTCACCAGGTCCACCCCGTCGTTCACCATCTCGGTGATGGGGTGCTCGACCTGGAGCCGGGTGTTCATCTCGAGGAAGTAGAAGTTCCGGTGGGCGTCCACCAGGAACTCGACGGTGCCCGCGCCGAGGTAGTCGACCGCCCTCGCGGCCTGGCAGGCGACCTCGCCCATCTGCTCCCGCATCGCCTCGTCGACGATCGGGCTGGGGGTCTCCTCGATGACCTTCTGGTGGCGCCGCTGCACCGAGCACTCGCGCTCGCCGAAGTGCACCACGTTGCCGTGGCTGTCGGCGAAGATCTGGATCTCGATGTGGCGGGGCTCGAGCAGGTACTTCTCCAGGTAGATCCGCCCGTCGCCGAAGGAGGCCTCGGCCTCGCGGCGCGCGGCCTCGAAGGCGGCCTTCAGCTCCGCGGCGTCGTCCACCCGCCGCATGCCCTTGCCGCCGCCGCCGGCCGCGGCCTTGAGCATCACCGGGTAGCCCGCCTTCTCGGCCTCGGCGAGGGCCTCCTCGGCGGTCTCGATGGCCGCCTCGGTGCCCGGCACCACCGGCACCCCGGCGGCGATCATCTTCTGCCGGGCCCGGGTCTTCTCGCCCATGGCGATCATGCTGCTGGCGGGCGGGCCGATGAGGGTCAGGCCCGCGTCCTTCACGGCGGTGGCGAACTCGGGGTTCTCCGAGAGGAAGCCGTAGCCGGGGTGGATCGCCTCGGCGCCGCTCTTCTTCGCCACCGCGAGGATCTTGTCGATCCGCAGGTAGCTCTCGCTGCTCGCCGCCGGGCCGATGGGGTAGGCCTCGCCGGCGTAGCGCACGTGGAGGCTGGCCCGGTCGGGCTCGCTGTAGACCGCGACGGTGCGCACCCCCAGCTCGCGGCAGGTGCGCATGACCCGCACGGCGATCTCGCCGCGGTTGGCGACGAGGACCTTGGAGAAGGGCCTCTGGTATCCGTTGGAGGCGCTCACAGCGGGATGTTCCCGTGCTTCTTGGGGGGGTTCTGCTGCTGCTTGGTCTCCAGCATCTGGAGGGCAGCGACGAGGCGGGCCCGGGTCTCCTCGGGGCGGATGACCTCGTCGATGTAGCCGAGCTCGGCGGCCTTGTAGGGGTTGGCGAAGGTCTCGCGGTAGTCCTTCACCAGGCCGTCCTTGGCGCCGACCGGATCGTCGGACTTCTTCAGGTCCTCGCGGAAGATGATGTTCACCGCGCCGTCGGGCCCCATCACCGCGATCTCGGCGGTGGGGTAGGCGTAGTTGATGTCGGCCCGGATGTGCTTGGAGGCCATCACGTCGTAGGCGCCGCCGTAGGCCTTCCGGGTGATCAGGGTGATCTTCGGCACCGTGGCCTCGGCGAAGGCGTAGAGGAGCTTGGCGCCGTGCTTGATGATGCCGCCCCACTCCTGGTCGGTGCCCGGGAGGAAGCCCGGCACGTCCACCAGGGTGATGAGGGGGATGTTGAAGGCGTCGCAGAAGCGCACGAAGCGGGCGGCCTTCACCGAGGCGCCGATGTCCAGGCAGCCGGCCAGCACCATGGGCTGGTTGGCGACGATGCCGACGCTGCGCCCCGCCAGGCGACCGAAGCCCACCACCATGTTCATGGCGAAGTGCTCCTGGATCTCGAAGAAGTGCTGGTCGTCCAGCACCGCCTGGATGATCTCCTTGATGTCGTAGGGCTTGTTCGGGTTCGCCGGCACCAGGCCCGGCAGCCTCGGATCCTGCCGGTCGACCGGATCCTCGGTGGGGACGTAGGGGGCGTCCTCGGCGTTGTTCGAGGGGAGGTAGGAGAGCAGCTCCCGCAGGGTGCGGATGACCCCCGCCTCGTCCTCGGCCACCAGGTGGGCGACGCCGGACTTCTGGGCGTGGGCCAGGGCGCCGCCGAGGTCCTCCTTGGTGACCTCCTCGTGGGTCACCGTCTTGATGACGTCGGGACCCGTGATGAACATGTAGGCGTTCTCCTTGGACATCACCACGAAGTCGGTGATGGCCGGGGAGTAGACCGCGCCGCCGGCGCAGGGCCCCAGGATCGCGGAGATCTGGGGGACGACCCCGGAGGCCAGGGTGTTGCGCAGGAAGATGTCGGCGTAGCCGCCGAGGGAGGCCACCCCCTCCTGGATCCGGGCCCCGCCCGAGTCGTTGAGGCCCACCACCGGCGCGCCGACCCGCATGGCGAGGTCCATCACCTTGCAGATCTTCTCGGCGTTCGCCAGGGAGAGGGAGCCGCCGAAGACGGTGAAGTCCTGGGCGAAGACGAAGACCTTCCGGCCGTCGACCAGGCCGTAGCCGCTGACCACGCCGTCGCCGGGGATCTTGCTCTCCTCCATCCCGAAGTCGGTGCAGCGGTGGGTCTTGAGGCGGTCGAGCTCCACGAAGGTGCCCGCGTCCAGCAGGCTCTCGATCCGCTCGCGGGCGGTGAGCTTGCCGGCGGCGTGCTGCCGCTCCTTTCGGGCGGCG
This sequence comes from Deltaproteobacteria bacterium, assembly GCA_029210625.1. NCBI lineage: Bacteria > Pseudomonadati > Myxococcota > Myxococcia > Deltaproteobacteria bacterium. Next base: position 8,168 of record JARGFU010000056.1, read on the forward strand.
CCGCCGCCCTCCTCGGCCCGGGCCTCGAGGGCCTCCAGGCGGTCTCGCAAAGACTGGATTTCGGGGTCGACCTTCGCCTTGCTGCTCATCTGCCTCGTCCCATCTCCCGGTTGTCGGAAAGGACGGGCATCCTAAAGGGGCAGCGCCCTCTGGAGAAGCCCTAGGGGCGGGAGGCGCGCGAGGATGAGGGGGCCCGGGGCGAGGGCAGGTCGACCTCCAGCTCGAGGGCGGGGCCGGCCTCGAGCTCCACCGGCCAGAGCTCGACCCGCCAGGGCAGGGGCTCCTGGCTCGAGCGCGCCAGCTCCAGCCCGTAGACCAGCAGGGCCTCGGCCAGAGAGGTGGGCGGATCGGGCAGGCGCTCAGCGTCGATGGCGCTGGCCAGCTGCACCGGGTCGAGGCGCAGGGAGAAGGCCCGGCCTCGCTCCCCGCCGCCGGAGGCGCCGAGCTGGCCGAGGGCGAGGGTCAGCTCGGGGCGGGTGGAGAGGTAGAGCTGCTCGCCGGCCAGCCCGAGCTCGACCTCGAGGGGGGCGCCCGGCCCCTTCATGCGCCGCAGGCGGTAGCGCGGCGCCTCGGGCGTCCCGAGCCCCTCGGCCTCCACGCCCCGCCCGCCGAGGTGCTTCACCAGCGCCTCGAGGGCCGCCGCGGCCTCCCCGCGCTCCCCAACGCAGCGGGCCACCCAGAGCTGCTCGAAGCCCTTGAGGGCCACGACCTCCGGGGGCAGCGCGCCCTTGCCCGGGCGGGCCTGGAGCAGCTGTGGCTCGAAGCCCTGCAGGAGGAGGGCGACCTCGCCGCCGAGCAGCCCGGTCAGGGCCGCCTCGGCCTCCCGGTCGGCCTTCGTTCGGCAGCCGGGGCAGAGCGCGGTGAGGGCCGCGCTCACGCCGAGGGAGGAGGCCAGCTGCCCCGCCCCGCGCAGGCGGGCCCGCAGGAGCAGGCTCGAGGGCACCACCTCGAGGGCGGCGAAGGGGGCCGAGCCCTCCTCGAGGAGCAGGGTCTCGGTGGTCGCCCGGCCCCGGGCCGTGATCCCGCCGGCCTGGATCCTCAGCCCCACCCGGAGGGCGCCCTCCCAGAGGGCGGTGAGGCCACCGGCGAAGAGCTCGAGCGGCGCGTCGACCTCGGGCAGGGCCTCGCGCTCCACCCGCCCGGCCAGGGTCTCGCGGGGCGGCGCCACGGCGCCGCGCAGGGCGGCGAGATCGTCGGCGCCACCGACCAGGAGGTGCTCGCCACGCACGGCCAGGAAGAGGGCGATCCGCCGGCCCTCCCGGCAGAGGGAGAGGTCGAGCCCGCCGGCCCGCGCCGTGCCCGCCTTGCAGGCGGCGCCCGGCCAGCCGGCGCGGATCCGCATGGCGCGCTCGAGGAGGCCGGCGGGGAGACCCTCGGGGGAGAGGGGCAGGACGGCCACCCAGGCCCCGGGGCGCCACCAGAGGGCGGCCGGCGCCGCCGAGATCAGCCCGTCGGCCGCGAGGGCCTCGCCGCCCAGCTCGGGGGTGCCCATCGCCTTGCGCAGCCCGTCGGCGTAGCCGACGTCGAAGCGGGAGTGGACCCCGGCCGCCTTCAGCTCGTCCATCAACGCCCCGGCGTCGTCGAGGAGCCCGCCGAGGGAGGCGATCAGGAGGGCCACCCGGGCGTCCCGGGGGACCAGCTGGGCCGCCACCGCCCGGCCGCTCGCCCAGGAGCCCTCCTGGGCGCCGGCCACCTCGAGCTCGGAGACGGCCTCGATCCGCCGGAGCTGCTCGCGGGTCGCCTCGGTGATCTCGCGGGGATCACCGGCGGCGAGCGCCTCGGCCTTCCGGGGGGGAGGGCCCGGCGGCAGAGGCGGCAGCGCCGCCGGATCGATGGCCTCCGCTGGAGGCACGATCGGCTCCTCCTCCGGGCAGCCCGTGCTCGCGAGGAGCAGCAGGGCGAGCGCCGGGAGGAGAGAGCTCCAGGATCCGGGTCGAGTCACCTTCTCTCGGTGCTCGGCCTAGAAGGGAATGTCGTCGTCCGGGCCGCCGCCGTCGAAGCCCGGAGGAGGCGGGCCGAAGTCGTCGGGCCCCGGATCGCCGTAGCCGCGGCCGCCACCGCCGCCGCCGCCGCCGCCCTGGCCGCCCTTGTCGAGGAACTGCACCGTCTGGGCGACGATCTCGGTGGTGTAGCGCTTGTTGCCGTCACGGTCCTGCCAGTCGCGGGTCTGGATGCGACCCTCGACGTAGACCGTCCGGCCCTTGGAGAGATACTCGCCGCAGAGCTCGGCGGTGCGACCCCAGGTGACGATGCGGTGCCACTCGGTCCGCTCCTGCTTCTGGCCGCCCTTGTCCTTCCACTGCTCGTTGGTGGCCACCGTGAAGTTGCATACCGCCGAGCCGCCGGTCGTGTAGCGCACCTCGGGGTCTTTCCCGAGGTTGCCGATGATGATCGCCTTGTTCACGCTGCCAGCCATCGTTCGCTCTCTCTTTATGTATGAGTGGTGCTGCCCGGCTCGCCCGCGCCTCTCGGGGACGGCGCGCCGGTCGTCATCGGATCTATCCCGCGCCGCGCGCCATGAGAAGCCCATCTCGATCGCGGCGGGTGCGGAGCCTAGCCCGGACCCCTGACATCCGGAGCGCCGCCTGCGCTAACCTCACCCCATGCCACCCCTCCGACGCCTCCCGCTCTTCCTCCTGCTGGGGTCCCTCTGGCTCCCGGCCCCCCTCGTCGCCCAGACCCTGACGCTGGCTGCGCGGGGGATCCCCGAGCGCCACCTCGGCCTGCAGCTCGGGCCGGGGAGGGTGACGGTCGCCTCCGTCAAGGTCCAGGGCGTGAGCGGCGGAAACCTGGTCAAGGTCGACTGCAACATCGACCACGCGGAGGTCTACGAGGCCTACCCCACGACCCTGGAGCTCGACGACAGCCTCGAGGGCCTGGTCTACGCCACCCTCCGCCCCTCCCCGGGCACCTGGGACACCTCCCTCGTGCCCGTCCTCCACTGCCTCGTGCGGGACGTCCCCACCTCCGAGACCACCCTGACCTTCGAGATCAACACCGAGGAGTTCTCCGGCACCTACCCGGCCCTGGAGCTCTACGATCACCAGGCCATGCTGGAGGGCCGATGGTGGCCAGTCACCCTGCGCTACCCCGAAGACGCCCCGACCCGGGACCTCTGGGTGGAGTGGCACGCCCTCACCTCGAACGTGGGCCTCTTCAACGAGGGGGCCACCGACCTGGACCCGACCCTGGCGACCACCAACTTCCTGTGGGTCGGCCCCCCCCACTCGGGCGAGGCCGTCATCCTGGCGCGGGTCATGGGCGGGAGGCCGGAGGGTGACTTCGACCTGCTGCTGGGCGTGGACACGGCGATCGAGGCGCCCGACCGCGAGCCCTTCTTCCAGCTCGACCCCCGCTTCGAGATCCACAGCGACACCGAGGGGGTCGATCTGCCCCTGAAGCTGCGCCCCGACGATCGCGGAACGCTGCGGGTGCGCGCCAGGGACCAGGACGACTGGGGCCCGGTCGAGATCGGCCGCGCCCACTGGTCGGCCAACTGGGACCACGCCCGCTTCGAGCCCTTCAGCCCCGATGACGTCCGGCGCGGCGTCATCGAGTCCGAGCTCGTCACCCCCTCCCCCAGCTTCTCCCAGCCCAGGAACGGCGGGCCACCCCGCCTGATGGTCTGGGCGATGGACCGGGACAGCTCCGCGTACAACTACCGGGAGATCCTGGTCGAGTTCACCGAGGAGGTCCCCTCCATCTATGCCTGCGGCCAGGGCCCCGGCAGCGAGGGCGCCCTCCCGGGCTTCCTCCTCCTCCTCGCCCTCCTCGTCCCGCACTTCCGGCGGCCTCCCCGGCGGGGGCGGGGCGGCCTGCTCCTGCTGCTCCTCCTCCTCGCGCCGGCGGGCGCGCGGGCTCAGGAGGAGGAGAAGAAGCCGGGCCTGGCCTTCACGGGGGTGGTCGCGCCCTCCAACGCCGATCCGGCGGAGGTGAAGGCGATCAGCGAGTACCTCCAGACGGAGCTCATCGCCCGGGGCCACTACCAGGTGGTGGGCCCCGCCGAGATCCAGGCCCTCATGGGCCTCGAGGCCCAGAAGCAGCTCCTGGGCTGCACCGACACCGCCGCCTCCTGCCTGGCCGAGGTGGGAGGCGCCCTGGGCAGCGATCGCCTGCTCTCGGGCAGCGTCACCCGGGTCGGCTCCTCGGTGATCCTCTCCCTCTCCCTCCTCGACGTGCAGAGCGCCCGCCTGATCCACCGGGCCGGTGAGCGGGTGAAGATCGACGAGAGCCTCGAGCCCCTCCTCGACGTCGTGCCGCGGCTGATCGACGAGGTGATCGCCCGGGACGAGCTGGTGGCCGGTGCCCCGCACCCGCAGACGGCCGTCGGCAGGTTCCACGGCTTCGCCCGCGACGCGGTCCTCGTCGCGCACAACGCGCCGTTCGACATGGCCTTCCTCGGCCGGCACCGGGCGTTCGAGAACCCCGTGCTCGACACGGTGCTCCTGTCGGCCGCGATCTTCGGCGAGACCGAGGTCCATACG
>JARGFU010000057.1 GCA_029210625.1 Deltaproteobacteria bacterium
GTGGGGGCGGCCGCGGGGGCCGCGACGGGAGGGGCGGCCACCGGGGCCGGTGGCGCGGGCGCCTGGACGGCTCCCATCCCACCGTTGGTGGGGGGCGCCGGCGCGCTCTCGGCCACGACCTCCCGGACCTGGGGCACCATGTCCGCCGGAGGCGGCGGGATCTCGGGCTCGGGGGCCTCGGGCTCGGGCTGCACGGGCCGGTAGTCGATCCCCCACTTCTCCAGCGCCGCCAGGATCCCGGAGTCCGTGGGCGCCGCGTCGGCGGCCTTCTTCAGGCGCTCGGTGCCCACGTCCATCTCCCCCTCCTCGAGGAGGATCAGACCAAGCATGCGGTTCGCCTCGGCCGCGGCGTCGTCGATCTCCAGCGCGCCCTCGAGCTCGGTCTTGGCCTTGCGGTCCTTGCCCTGGGCCGCGTAGACGCGAGCGAGGAGCACCCGGGCCGAGGGATCCTCGGGGTTGGCCTTCACGCCCTTCTTGCAGACGACCATCGCCTCCATGAAACGCTCGAGCGAGAGGTAGGCCTCGGCGAGGGGTCGATAGGCGTTCCCGGCCGGATCGGCGGCGAAGGCGCTCTCCAGCGCCGCGAGATCCTGTGGGGAAGGAGCTGCGGTTTCGGTTGCCATGCTCGTTGTGTTCCCTGGGGACATCGGGGCCAACCTTGGAATCGAGGTCGGCCAAGCCCCTAAAACAAGGTCAATAACAGTGAGGGGGAACGAGTGTCAAAACTCCCCTGGCCCCTTTTCGCCCCCCTCCCCCCCCGGAGGGAATGCCCCCGCTCGCCACGAGGTTCTTGACGGCAGATGAGCACCGCCCTAATCTCCCGCGCCTTCCCGATATGGGGGTGTAGCTCAGCTGGGAGAGCGTCGCGTTCGCAATGCGAAGGTCGTCGGTTCGAGCCCGATCACCTCCACCAAAGGGCGAGTCCGCCGGATGACGGCGGGCTCGCCCTTCTTTCTTGCGGCCGCCGGATCCCCGGGCCAGGCTCCCCGTTGGTAGAGTGAAGCAAGGAGGTAGCCCACGATGTTCGGACTCTTCAGAGCCCTCGGTTCGGCCGTGATCATCGGCGTCGGCGTGAAGGCCGGCGGCGACCTCTACGCCGCGGTGCGGCGCCGCTTCGTGGACGAGGAGGCGGCCGGCGCCGAGGAGGACACCTCACCAGTCGACGAGATCCTGGCCTCCGAGGACGACGACGAGACCCGGGAGGCGCTCCTCAAGGAGGAGCGGGCCCGGATCAACAAGGAGCTCGATCGGATCCGCCGCAGCCGCCAGGGCCGCTAGCGGTCCTCTCCGGCCAGGTGGAGCAGCAGGCGGTGGGCGCCCAGCTCGGTCTTGGCGTCCTGAAGCTCGCCGCGCTGGCTGCGGGCCTGGACCTCGGCGAGGGGGATCCAGGTGATCCTCCCGCCCTCCTCCATCGGCGACCCGTCGCCCTCGGGTAGCTCCCGGGGCCGGCCGGTGACCTCGACGGCCGTGAGGTGCACCTTCTCCGAGAGGGTGCCCGGGACCAGATAGAAGGGGGCGCCCAGGTGGACGATCTCCTCCGGCGCCACCCGGAAGCCCGCCTCCTCGAGCACCTCGATCGCCGCCCGGCGCCGCACTCCCTCGAGGCCCCGATCCTCGGCCTCGAGGATCCCCGCGACGATCTCCTGCACGAAGAGGCCCGCCTCGCCCTCGGGCACCGGGGGCTCTCGGTCCTTGCGGAAGAAGGCCCCCGGGCGGAGGCAGTCGCGCAGGAGCAGCTCGGGCCCCGCCGCCCCCCGACGCCAGACGAGGACGCCGACCGCGTCGAGGTGCTCACGATCGACGAGGTCCACCGGGAAGGGCTCCGACCGGCTGCCGTCCTCGCGGCGGCTCCGGCAGATCAGCCGCTTCACTCGCAGGAAGCCCTCGTCGCATCGAGCCTCGGCGGTCCGATCCTGCACCACCTCGAGGGCGACGGGCCGGGGGGCTTCCGGGCGGGGATCCGTGGGCATTTTCTCCGGTCCTTTCAGGGGTTTCACGGCGGTTCGGGCCTTCCATTGACGACGGCGCCGCCCCCCCCCTATTGTCCGCGCGTTCGGCGCCGCGGGCGAGGGGCACGCGGTCGTAAGTGCCCCAAGCGGGGGCCCGCTGGCAACGGCAGTCATCACCGACGCCGGACACTCTTCATTCCAAACACCCCCGAGGTCTCGATCATGCGCGGTTCGATCCTGTCTTCTCTCGTCCTCTCGGCCTTCCTGCTCACCCTGGTGGGCTCGGCGGGCTGCCCCTTCGTCCGTGACAACGACACCGACGGCGGCTCCACCACCGACGGTGGCGGCGACGGCGGCGGCGGCACCATCGAGGGCCCCTCGGCCCCCGGCAGCTGCGACGACGGGCTCGACAACGACGGTGACACCTTCTTCGACTGCGACGACATCGGCTGCGCCGACGACACCGCCTGCACCGCGCCCCCGACCCTCACCATCTACGACGTGCGGGATCCCTCCAGCAACTTCTACCCGGGCATCGGTGATCCGGTGGCGGTGGACGGCGTGATCGTGACGGCCGTCGACGCCCGCACCCGCAGCGGCGTCACCTTCTACGACGTCTGGGTGCAGGAGAAGGCCGGCGGCCCCTTCAGCGGCGTGATGCTCTTCGGCCTCGACACCCCCCTCGCTCGCGGTGACGAGGTGAACTTCCGCGGCACCATGGACGTGTACTTCGACCTCACCGAGATCACCGACTGCACCGCCACCGTCGTGGCCAGCGGTCAGCCGATCCCCGCCCCCGAGGTCCTCGACGCGTCCGTCCTGGCCACCGCCAGCGCCGAGTCCGAGCAGTGGGAGTCCGTGCTCGTCGAGGTGCGGGGCGTGAGCGTGACCGAGACCCCGGTGCTGGGCACCGACGGCAACGATCACGGCGACTTCCGCGTCACCGGCGACCTCCTCGTCGGCAACCTCTTCTACCACGACTACACCGGCATGCGGACGCAGGGTGACAGCTTCCAGTCCCTCGTCGGCATCATGAACTTCAGCTACGACGAGCGCCGCCTGCAGCCTCGCGACAACGACGACATCACCTTCACCGACGGCACCCACCCGGGTCCGGTGACCCTGACGATCTACGACATCCAGAATCCGAACTCCGCCAACTACCCCGGCGATGGGGCCGCGGTGGGCCTCTCCGGCGTGGTGGTCTCCGGCAAGTCCGCTCCGGACGCCAACGGTCGGGTGAACTTCGTGGTGCAGGAGGTCGCGGGTGGCCCCAACTCGGGCATCTACGTCTACAACCGGGCCAACGCCGACATGTCCGCCATCGCCGTGGGCGATCTGGTCGACCTCTCGGGCAACTACACCGAGTTCGCCTTCAACGGCGACACCGACACCGTCTCCGAGATCACCCTGAACACCATCACCAAGACCGGCACCGGCACCGCGCCCACGCCCGAGGTGCTCACCGCCGCCGAGCTGGCCAACGCTGCCACCGCCGAGCGCTGGGAGGGCGTCCTGGTGGAGATCGGTGCGACCACCTGCACCGTCGCCTCCAACCAGTACGGCGAGTTCCAGGTCACCGGCGGCCTGAAGGTCGACGACATGTTCATGGGCTCCGACCTCGGGCCCCACTCGGTGGGCGACACCTTCGATCGCCTCGCCGGCTTCCTCCACTACGCCTTCGGCTACGCGCTGGTGCCTCGCGACGCCAACGACATCACCATCGGCACCGTGGTCGGCCCGACCGTGCTGCCCATCACCTCCATCCAGGACACCACGGCCGTCGACTTCCCCGGCGAGAACGCCTACGTCCGCGTCGTCGACGCCGTGGTCACCGCGGTCGTCCCCCGCAACAGTGGCGGCGTCTACGGTTTCTACATCCAGCAGGGAACCGGGGCCTACACGGGCATCTACGTCTACGTGCCCGCCGCCCAGGATCCGGGTTCGCTGAACGTCGGCGATCAGGTCACCGTGGAGGGCACCTACACCGAGTACAACGGCATGTCCGAACTCACGGTCTCCAGCCTGACCGTCACCGGCACCGCCGCCGTGCCGGCGCCCGAGGCGATCACCGATCCCGGCACCTTCCTCGGCAACACCGGCGAGCCCTGGGAGGGCGTCCTGGTGACCGTGGACAAGGGCGCCTCCAAGATGGTCGTCGATGCCGCCCCCGACACCTACAACGAGTGGACCGTCGACTCCGGCGTCATGGCCGTCGACGACTCGATGTACTTCTACCAGGCCACCGCGGGTGAGCAGATCCAGACCATCACCGGCGTCGTCGACTGGGCGTTCAGCCACTACCGGATCCAGCCCCGGCAGGCCTCCGACATCACGCCCTAGGGCGCACCGCATCTTCTCTTCAGCAAGAAAGAAGCTCCATGAACCGCACCATGCTCTGGGCGGCCGTGCTGGCCCTGACCGGCACCGGCTGCCTCATCAAGCAGGAGCAGCCGGCGCTGGAGGATCAGGACGTCGCCCTGACCATCCTCCACACCTCGGACATCCACTCCCGGCTCCTCCCCTACGATCTGCAGCCCCTCACGACCGACCGTAACCTCGGCCTCGCCGAGCAGGCCCCCCCCTACGGCGGGATCGGCCGGCTCTCGGCGCTGCTGAAGCGGGAGCGAGCCAAGAGCTACCGGGCCATCCACCTGGACTCGGGTGACTGCTTCCAGGGCGCGCCGATCTTCAACGAGAACCTCGGTGAGGTGGAGATCCGCTGGCTCTCGCAGGTCCACGCCGACGGCGTGGTCATCGGGAACCACGAGTTCGACGCGGGCGCCTGGAACCTCTACTACCAGGCGGCCGCCCACGCGACCTACCCCCTGCTGGCCGCGAACTACGACTTCCGCGATCCGCAGAAGGAGGGCGTGGTGCCCCTGGGTGAGGTCTCCCAGCCCTACACCATCATCAACGCCCGGGGTCTGAAGGTGGCGGTCATCGGCATGGCCAACATCTCCTCGCTCAACTCCATCGTGGCCGAGGGGAACTCCACCGGCGCCATGCCGCTGGAGCAGAACGAGGCCCTGCGCGGCTGGGTCGACTTCCTCCTGCCCCAGGTCGACGTCATCACGGTCACCAGCCACCTCGGCCTGCACGAGGACGTCGAGCTGGTCACCGGCTACGAGCGCACCTTCGCCCACGAGGAGGCCCGCCTCTTCGTGCAGCGCGAGGATCAGCCCTGGCACCTGGTCGAGGACCTGGGCGACGGCACGGGCACCTACTTCATCCCCGGCGTGCGCGGCCTGGACGTGATCATGGGCGGTCACCTCCACGTCGTCCTCTCGCCCCCGCAGGTCATCGTCGACCTCGACGGCCGCGAGGTCGTGCTGGCGCACTCCGGCGCCTTCGCCAAGTACCTCGGGCGCCTCGACCTGGTGCTGCGCACCGATCCGGACCACCCGGAGCGGGGCCACGAGGTGGCGGCCCACACCTACAAGGCCTTCCCCCTCGACGGCATCTGGTGCCTCGAGGATCGCCCGGCCTACAACCCCCTCGATCCGGGCCCCTACCTCGAGATGATCGAGAACTTCGCGCCGCAGTGCGCGAGGCGGGAGGACGCCCAGACCAACCGGATGCTCGCCCCCTACATCCTGGGGCTGAACAACTCCCTCGACCTGCCCGCGATCTTCGCCTACGCGCCGCGGGTCATCCAGCGCCGAAACTCGTCGTCCGGCGGTGACGCCCCGCTGGGCAACCTCACCGCCGACGCCATGCGGCGGCGCAAGCGGGTCGACGCCGAGATCGCCATCACCAACACCCTCGGCATCCGCGACGCCATCTACGCCGGGCCGGTGAACGTGGAGACGATGTTCAACGTCTTCCCCTTCGAGAACACCATCACCGTCATGTACCTCTCCGGCACCGAGGTGCAGGAGCTCCTCGACTACGTCGGCTCCCGCTCCGCCGGCCGGGGCTGCCAGTCCCAGGCCCAGATCGCCGGCGTGCGCTTCGTGATGGACTGCGGGCAGGTGCTGGCCAACGAGCACGAGTACGAGTGCCAGCAGCCCTCCGACTGCCCCAACTTCGACCCCACCGACACCGACGGCATCCCCTGGCAGTGCGTGGACAACCGCTGCTGGGCCCACTCGGCCAAGGACATCATGATCAACGGGCAGCCGCTGCAGGAGAGCTACTCCTACAAGATGGCGACCAACAACTACATCGCCCAGGGCGGCTCGGGCTTCCGCATGCTGAAGCGGAACACCACCCAGTTCGACACCGGCATCTCCCTGCGCGACGGCCTCGTCGAGAAGATGCGGAACTTCTGCACCTGCAACGAGCTGCTCGCGGCCGTCGCGGCCAGCCCCGACGGGACCGTGGAGCGCTGCAACGGCCAGGTCGTGGACCTGGTGGCCATCCGGACCTGTGAGGCCATCCGGGACGCACCGGAGGCCGCCAGCGCGGGCAAGTGCAGCTGCGGGGAGGTCCAGGAGGCCCTGAACGCGGGCGTCCGCGACAACCAGAACTGCGGGCACATCACCGACTCCATGAAGGCCTTCTGCGAGGCGCCACTCTCGGTGCCCGTGCTGGTCGGAGTCGAGGACGGACGCATCGAGCGCCGGGTCATCGACCGGTCGCTCCAGTGAGAGGCATCGACATGTACCGCAAGACCCTCATCGCCCTGGCGGGCCTGGCCCTGCTCGGCAGCGCCGGCTGCGTCGAGGAGCGCAAGCTCACCGAGACCGTCAGCAGCTTCCAGGTGGAGCTCGATCAGGTGTACGGCACCGCCGAGATCCCCCTGGCCTTCCCGGACGCGCCGATGCCGGTCCAGGTGACCGTCACCGCGCTCTCGAACACCGGCGGGCCCTTCAAGGGGCTCGACTTCCCGGTCACCCTCTACACGGCGCCGGGCAAGGCCCAGACCGTGGACGGCCTCACCCTGGTGCAGGCCGACCTGGTCGACGGCAAGGGGCAGGCCGACCTCACCCTCCAGGCGGTCTACGGACGCACCCACGTCTGCGCGAAGGACAACCTGCGGGGCGAGGACTCGACCTACGCCATCGGCTGCACCCCCACCCTCTACTTCGACATGCCCCGCATCGATCAGGTGCAGGTGACCACCGACGCCACGACCAGCCCCCTGCTGGGCGGCTTCATCGAGGTGCGCAGCGGCGACCTGATCGTCACCGGCATCCTGGCCGAGGGCTTCTACGTCACCGACCTCGAGGCCCCGGCCCCGGCCGGCGGCCTCCCGGGCGACTTCGGCTCCCTCTTCATCTACTCCTTCTCCTTCCCCGAGGGGGTCGTCATCGGTGACCGCCTCTCCTCGGTGATCGGGACCGTGCAGGAGTTCACCGGCTCGACCCAGCTGACCTTCCCCTCCTGGACCCGGAAGGAGGTCCCGACGGACCGCTGCTCCGTGCCCTGGATGGCCGGCACCAACACCGACTGCCCGACCGCGCCGATCCCGGTGGTGCTGGACGACGTCATCTGCGACGCCGGCCCCGCGCCGGTCCCCGTGCCGGCGGGAACGAACAGCACCACCTACCTCTGCGGTCACGCCACCGACAACATCCTCATCGAGAGCCTCGAGGCGGCGGTGGTGCAGGCTCAGAACGTCGTGACGCCCACCAACTTCGTCGACTGCGACTACAACCTCGACGGAGACGTGGCCAACTTCGACGCCTCCTGCGGCTTCGACACCGACTGGGTCGCCTGCGAGGCGGCCGTGAAGGCCGGCACCGCCACCGGGCAAGAGCGGGCCTGCTGCGAGATCGCTTGCAAGTCGGCCTGCAACCTCGACATGACCTGCTCCGAGGCCTCGAGCCTGACCACCTACGGTCAGTGGTCGGGCGCCATGAACGGCGGCGCCGGTCCGAAGGTCAACTTCCTCACTCAGCAGGGCTTCCCCGAGCTCGATCTCCTCAAGCCCGAGTACCAGGGCATCGCCCTCGACATCGCCGGAACCCTGCGCCACTCCCTCCCCGCCCGTCCGCGGTGGGTGGTGGTGGCCCGCAGCGCCCAGGACGTCGTCTTCCGACCCTGATCCGGCCCCTCCCTTCTACGAATCCACTTCCAAACGAAGCCAAACGAACGACGACATCGATCATGAACGCACTGCGAATCCTCCCCCTCGCTTCCCTGCTCCTCTTCCCCTCCCTCGCGCTCGCTCAGGGCGAGGCCGAGGCCACCGAGGCCACCGAGACCACCGAGAACGCCACCGCCGAGGAGGCCCCCGCCGCCGAACCCGAGAAGACCGAGGTCCGGGTGAAGCTCGAGCGCGCCGGTGAGCCCGAGGTCACCGTCACCGACCCCGCCGGCAAGGCCGTGAAGGTCGAGACCCTCGAGAGCGGAGACGCCGACCACAAAACCATCGAGGTGCGGGTCCACCAGGTCGAGGAGAAGTCCTCGGCACCCTCCTTCTGGAGCCCGGCCATCGACACCCGGCTGACCTTCGTGCTGGCCGACGACAACCTCCTGGCCGGCCCGGGCGAGACCGACGAGCCCAGCCCCGGCCCCCAGCTCTACGCTGACGGCGCCAACAACCTCTTCTTCGAGAGCTACGACACCAAGGACTCGGGCTTCGACAACCTGACCCACCTGGTGCTCTACAAGGAGTCCCCCACCTTCTTCGAGGGGCTCACCGGCGCCGCGGCCCTGGTGCTCCGCCTGGACGTGGATCCCAAGGACAGCCGCGGCAGCACCTTCCGCATCCGTGACTCCTCCTCCTACGTGCAGCTGCGCCACCGCCCGGAGAGCTGGGGCGAGAAGGAGTCGATCTCCTTCACCGGCTTCCCGGTCTCCTCGGACCGCTTCCTCCTGGGCTACTCCTACCGCCTGACCTGGGGTGGTAGCGGCATCTTCATCCAGAGCACCAAGGTTCCGGGCGCCCGGCTGCAGGTCACCCGGGACCGCTGGTACGCCTGGGTGGGCGCGAAGACCGCCGTCCTCGACGAGACCGTCGAGGGGAACACCGAGCAGAACACCGAGAAGGTCGCCAACTACGGTGGCCTGGCCGGCTTCGGCGTCGATCTCACCGACGAGCTGCGCGTCGAGGGTGGCGGCGGCTACTTCACCCGCGGCACCTTCGCCCGCGAGTCGGTCCGGGGCGAGAAGCTCTGGGCAACGGGCGTGAGCGGTCAGGTGGCCTGGCACGTCGGGCGTGACGTCGGCACCTCCATCGACCTCAAGCTCTACCAGAACGACCCGATGAATCATCAGAGCTTCTTCCGTCAGGTGAAGTACGACGACGGGATGGACTGGGTGATCAAGGCCGAGCTCTCGTACCTGGTGCAGAACCTCGAGGACATCGAGAACTACGGCTCCACCGTGGCCCAGAAGGCCATCGCCGGTGACATCAACTACGCGATGCGGATCAAGAAGCACCGCGTCTTCGCCGACCTGGTCTACCGCGACCTCTCCCACGTCCTCTTCAACGTCCCCTCCCTGGTGCCCTTCGTCTCCTACGCCGACGCGATGGAGGTCCACCCCGAGTGGTTCTTCGCCGCGGCCTGGGACTACCACTTCCCGAAGGCTCACTTCACGCCCGGCCTGCGCTTCGGCGTGCAGAGCCCCGCCTACGCGATGGTCGAGGCCGTCTCCGCCGGCACGAACCCGCCGGACAGCCTGACCGGCAACCGGGCGGTGGTCATCCGCCGGGCGGGCGAGTTCAACGTCCTGCCCGAGGGTGAGCAGGCCGTGCCGGTCTTCGCCTTCCAGGGCACCATGAAGCTCGACATCTCCGAGTCCCTCGCGGCCCTCGGCGAGCTCTCCTTCGAGGTCGACAACAACCGCGCCACCTTCCGCGAGAGCGCGGCCGGCGAGACCATCGCCGTCTTCGTCGACCCCTACGTCCTCTCCTTCAACCTGGTCCTCCAGGCCCGGTTCTAGAAGCACGTAGAACGAACTCCAGAACGCCCGCGCCCCCTCCGGCGCGGGCGTTCTCTTTTCCGTCCCCCAATAGGTGCCCCCAATAGGTGCCCCCAATAGGTGCCACCCGATTATCAGACCGAATCAACGGTCCCCCACCGGGACATTGTTCCGAGAATCGGTCCGCCCATCCGACTACCCGAGCGCGCGATCCGCGCCTCGCCTCATCAAATTGGCAATGATCTGGCGGATTTTGTACCGCCTCAACGAGTCGAGCGTCCTTGGTGCATGGCTTGCTAGGCATCGCCGCTGTGCCTCGCCCCCTTCACTTCTGCCACCCATGGCAACCAGTCGAACTGGTTGCCCGCACCGTCCAGGGGCGCCACCTCCTGAGACCCTCACGGCGCCTCAACGCCCTCATCGTCGGAGTCCTGGCGAAGGCTCGGAAGATGTTCGACGTGCGCATCTACGCGCCCGTCTTCCTCTCCAACCATTTTCACATCCTTGCCGCCGCCTGCACGCAAGCCGAACTTTCGCGGTTCAAGTGCTTCATCATGAGCAACATCGCCCGCGAAGCAGGGCGACTGCATGGGTGGACGGGCCCCTTCTGGGACCGGCGGTGTCGCACGATCTCCATCACTGATGATGCAGCCCTGCTCGACCGGCTGCGGTACATCCTCGAGCATGGTTGCAAGGAGGGCCTCGTGCATCATCCCTCCCAGTGGGAAGGGGTGCAGGCCGTCTCGGCGCTGGTCGAGGGCCTACCCCTCGAGGGCTTCTGGGTGAACAGAACGGCGATGTACGAGGCAGCCAAGCGCGTGAGTGCCCACATCCGCGAGGAGGACTTCACGACTCACTTGCAGCTCGAGCTCGATGTCCTGCTTTGCGACTGAATCGGGCCGAGATGTCGCCGCTCTCTTCCTGGACGGAAAACAAAGGGTCTGCGGACCAAAAACAGTCCGCAAACCCTTGAAAATTGGTGGCGGTGGGTAGACTCGAACTACCGACACGGGGCTTATGAGGCCTGGCAGGCCGCTCTCAAGATATTGTATTTGCTTGCGTTTGCGCCGCATGACGAAGCGGGTGTGCCATATATGTGCCATGTGACCGCACTTTCGTCGGGTATCTCCCCGCAAGAAGTAGAGGGTATCGCATCAGGATTCGCCGGTTGCCTGGCACGCATCCAGCGGGTCACTAGCTCAAGCCCTGGACCCACGGCAGTATCTACTGAAGGTCAGGCTGCGTCCTCTCTCCAGAATGCTCTGATATGGGCGTTGAAAGGTATGATGGACTCATGTCTCTGCCTGCCCTCAAGGTGCCCTTGGGTATTGCGCCGGATGGGCGGGTCTGCAAGCCGACGGAAGCAAGCAGGGGGAGATATAAGCAGAAGTCGTGGATCGAGGAGTTGAAGAAGGCGGCGTATCCTTC
>JARGFU010000058.1 GCA_029210625.1 Deltaproteobacteria bacterium
ACCCCTTGCGCCGCGCGGCGGCAGCGGCGGCGCCTGCGGCGGCTCGGGGGGCGGCGGCGGTGGTCACGCCGGCGTCGGGCTGCAGGGGCTGACCGGGAACCCGGGCGCGTCTCCCGACGGCGCGCCCGGAGCGGCCCCGGTGGGCACCGCCGGCCCGGGCGGCCTGGGCTGCTCGAGCGGCTCCGGTCCCTCGGCCCCCGGCAACCCCTACTCCGAGCCCACCCTCCAGACCCTCTGGGGCGGCAGCGGCGGCGGGGGCGGCGGCGCCCTCCTGCTCTGCGCCGGCGGGACCATCACCATCCCCTCGGGCGTCACCCTCGACGTGAGCGGCGGGGGCGGGGGCGGCGGCCTCGGGCCGGGCACCTCCGAGAACGGCCAGCGCTCGCTCTTCGGCAGCGCCCCCATCGGCGGCGGCGGCGGCGCGGGCCGCAGCGGCGCCGGCGGCGGGGGCGGCGGCGGCTCGGGCGGCTCGCTCCTCCTGATCGCCGACGCCCTGGTGATCGCCGGTCACCTCGACGCCGGCGGCGGCGCGAGCGGCAGCGCCGGCTTCAACTTCGGCAGCGGCGCCTTCGGCGGCAGCGGCCGCAACGGCGGCGGCCAGGGCGGCCAGGGCGGCGCCGGCGGCACGGGCGGCGTCGGAGGCAACGGCGCCGACGGCTACATCCGCCTCAACGCGAACACCCTGCAGATGACCGGCACCAGCAACGGCTCCCTCTCCCAGGGCACCCCCTGATAGGTGCCCCCTGATAGGTGCCAGCCACTTGGCCCCTGATAGGTGCCAGCCACTTGGCAGGAGCCTCCTGGCGGGGGACCGCCCGGAGGGGTCGATCAGCGGTGCAGCGCGCCGACGACCTCGGCGAAGACGGCGCCCTCGTCGCCCTTGCTCGCCGCCCGGCCGAGGTGCTCACCGGCCATCAGGCGCTCGAGGCGCTTGCTGCGCTCGCGCACGGCGGCCGGATCGAAGCAGAGATCGAGGAGCCCGGCGTCGTGGGCCAGTCCGGCCAGGAGGGAGGTACGCAGATCGACCTCCGAGAGGTCCGTGAAGACCGCGTCCCGCAGGCGGCGGCGCACTTCGACCTCGGCCTTGGGGTCCCGCTCGGGGTAGCGCGGGCGGGAGAAGACCAGGAGGAAGCGCCCCTTCTCCTCGGAGAGCACGCCGCGAGAGCAGAGGCCCTCGGCCGCGAGGCGGCCGAGGTCGCAGCGGACCGGCAGGGTCTCGAGCCAGTGCGAGACCTCCCGGGCCGGCCCCGGCTGGCTGATCACCGCCAGGCAGGCGTCCATCAGCTCCTGATCCAGCGGCTCCCGGGAGAGCGGCCGCACCGTGGCGCGCGAGCCCTCACCCTCGAAGATCACCCGGCCCTCGAGGCGCAGCTCGGCCAGGATCGCCCGGGCCAGCACCTTCGGCAGCTTGTCCTCGGCCGAACGAGACACCACGCCCTTCTCGTCATCGAGGGCGAGCAGGAGGAGCTCCTCCTGCAGTCGCAAGGTGCCAGCGTCCGCCGAGACGGTTGCCGGAGTCGTGGTGATCGTCCCCGCCATGGGTACAGGTGGAATTCTACACTCTCTTGCTGGCGGCGTGAGCCGACAAAATGACCCGACAGAGATTCCGAGAACTTGGCGGTCAGAGGACCGGCGTCCCGAGCCCCGGCAGCTGCGGACGGAGCCGGGCGGCCTGCCGCGCCTCGACGGCCTGCAGCTCGCGGGCGTAGAGCCCGGTGTCCGGCCGCGCCTTCAGCGCCCGGCGGAAGCACTCGATGGCCGCCGCGTCGTTGCCCTCGATCTCCTCGAGGATGCCGAGATCGTAGTGGGCGCCGGCCAGCTCGGGGCGCACCTGCACCAGGGCCTCGAAGGAGGCCCGCGCCTCGGCGTGGCGGCCGGCCTTCAGATGATCGATCCCCTCCTTCAGGGCCTCGTCCGAGTCGTCGAGCTGCCGGCCGAAGTGGAGGTCCGCCGCGTGGAAGGGGAAGGCGAAGGCCTGGGCGTTGGCGCTCACCGCCTCCCCGAAGGTCTCCTCGGGGCGCACGCTGGTGTACCTCGCCCCGTACTGCTGCGAGCCCGACCAGCTCCACCAGTGAGAGCGGGCCGGCACGAAGTCCGGGGCGTCGCGCCAGCCGGCCGAGGGGACGAGCGAGAGCTTCACCCGGCGGGTCTCGACCTCGCGGCCGTCCCGGGTCCAGAGGGAGTAGACGATGTCGGTCTCGGCCCGCATCCGGGGCGTCGAGCCGACCATCTCCTTGCGGTAGGTCCAGCCGATCACCTGCACCCCCAGGATCAGCGGGTGGGTGATGCCCAGGGGCAGGTGCTCGGGCCGCGCCGCCGTGAACTCCTGATCCGGCGCCAGCGCCAGGGGCACCCGGGGATCGACGTGCATCAGCTGCCCGGTGTCCGGGTCGAGGGGGCCGATGGTCATGCTCCAGCCCAGCTCCCGCTCGTCGACCAGCAGGGCGTTGGTGCCGTCGAAGGCCCGCTGCAGCGCGGGGAGGAACATCGCCTCGGGGTGGCCGTAGGTGGAGGGCGCGCGGTCGAGCACCCACTTCGGCACCTCGATCGAGACCAGCGCCACCGGGGTCTTCGGGGGGAGCTCGATCATCGGCGCCTGCCGCCGCACCGTGCGCACCTGCGCCACGCAGCCCGTCCCGATCAGGGCCAGCAACCCGACCACCACCACCAACCGCCTCATGCTTGCTCTTTCTAGTAGGTGTCGATCTGCATGCGGATCGAGTCGAGCTCCAGGCTCGCGCCGCCCGCCTGGGTCGCGGGTCCGCGAGGACGGATGAGCACGAAGGCCCAGGGGCTGGCCTGCCGGCTCAAGATCTCCTCGTTGAGGGGGACGATGTAGGAGAAGAGCCCCTGCCCGGCGTCGACCCCGCTCGACACGACCATCGAGCGCCAGCGGCCGGCCGTCTCGTCCCACAGCTCGACCTCGAGGCCCAGGGTGCCGGTGCCCGCGCGAGTGACCTCTCCCCGGGCCGTGAGCTCGAGGGTCGCCACCGAGCTGGCCTCGACGAAGCTCGGCATCTGGAGCTGCAGCAGGACCTGCGGATAGAGCGCGGTGGGGGAGAGCTCCCAGAGGTCCCGGTTCGTGCTCGTGCTCGAGAGGTAGCCCCCGTAGAGCACGAGCGCCCCGCGCCGGAAGTCGTAGGCCAGCCCGGGCTGGTTGAGCGCGGGCAGCGTCCCGCCCGGGAAGCTCTCCGGGGTCCAGGTCGTTCCGTCGAAGCTCCAGAGATCTCCGAGGCGCTGGGGGTCGTCGTAGCCGCCGAAGAGGATCACCTTCTCCATCCCCGCGTGGAAGGTCGCCCCCGCCAGGGTGCGGGCCGGCGGCCGGCTGGTGGGGAAGAGCTCCTGCCAGCTGCTGCCGTCGAAGCGCCAGGTGTCGTCGAGGGCGCCGCTCGGGTCGGAGCCGCCGAAGAGATAGATGTCCCCGCTCCGGGTGTCGGTGACCAGCGCCGGCCCGATGCGGGCCGAGGGCGGCGTGAGCGGATCCAGGCGGCTCCAGGTCCCCTCGCCGAAGAGCCAGGTCTCTCCGTTCGGGCGGGTGCCGGTGCCATCCGGCTCCCAGCCCCCGAAGAGCAGCAGGCGTCGGCTGTGCTCGTGGTAGGCGAGGCCGGGGAAGTAGCGCCCGCTGGGCTGGTAGGGGTGCTGGAGGTCGATATAGCCCCAGCCGTCGTAGAGCAGGAAGTCGGAGAGCGGCAGCCCGCCGGAGTGACCTCCCAGGACGAAGACGTTGCCCTCCTGGTGAGAGGTCGTGATGCCCCAACCCCAGTTGTGGAGGGAGGGCGGAGAGGGGAAGTAGTCGAAGCTGCTCCAGGCGGTGCCATCCCAGCGATCGATCTCGGCGTAGCCTCCGCCGGTCCAGTAGCGCATCACCCGGCGGTGCACCGGATCCCAGGTGAGCGGGCCGGAGTTGATCGTGCCCGGCGCGCCGGGCAGGTCACCGTGATTGGTCCACTGCGCCGGGGCGAGCGCCGGCTCGCCCGTCACCACGGTCTGACCGTCCTTCGAGGCCAGGCGGGTGAGCTGCGCGCTCCCCAGCTTCGGGGTGCCCGCGCCGATGCCCCGATCCAGGGTGTAGGCGGGGAGGCTCAGGGAGCGGGCCCCCATCACCTCGGTGATCACCTGGTTCACGGAGCTGCCCGTATCCACCGGGGAGAACTCGGAGAGGAAGCGCTGAGAGCTGCGCGCCCAGGGGCAGGCGTGGCCGTGCACGTCGATGGCCCGGAACCAGACGAAGCGATCGACCGTCGCCGGCATCGCGGTCTCCAGGACGCTGCCGTCGGCCTCCGCCGTGACCGACTGGAAGGGGGCGCCGCCCTCGATGTGGGCCAGCGCCACGGTGCTCCCCGGCTCGAAGACGCCGGCCTCGGCGAAGAAGGCGGTCGGGCGCACGGTGGAGCCGACCACGAAGGCCCGGGAGGCCAGCTGCTGGCAGGCGAAGTCGAAGGAGACCCCGGTGTCGACGAGGAGGAAGCTCTCGTTTCCCAGCGCGTCGATGGCGCGGACCTCCAGCCGCTGCGGACCCTCGCTCTCGCTCCCGGTCGTCCGGTAGGTGCAGACCGCGGAGAGCGGGTCGGTGAAGCTGCAGGAGACCACCCGCCCCTGGATGGTGAAGAAGGAGGAGGCCACCGGCTCGTGGAAGGAGAGGAGGAGGGTGAGGGTCTCGTCGGCCAGGACGCGATCCCTCACCGCGGTGATCTGCGTGACCTGCGGTCCCAGGAGATCCAGCTCCACCTCCGCGTCGAGGTGGGCCGCCACGCCCTGGCGGCTGCTGGCGTCGGCCGAGAGGGTGACCCCGCCCTCGCCCCCCTCCGGCCCGTGATCGAGCGCGAGGGGGAGGAAGCGATAGGTGAAGCTCCAGGCGTCGCGGTCGCAGCCGACGCACTCCACGCTCCGCCCCGCGATCGTGACCTCGGGCGGCGCGTCGAGCAGCACCTCGCCGGCCAGCACCAGCTCGACCGGCTGACCCGCGGTCGCGGGAGAGGGGGTCTGCGAGATCAGGCTCAGGGTGGGGGTCACCGGGGCGCTCGCGCGGTCGATGCTCACCAGCAGGCCGGCCATGACCGAGAGCTCGTTCCCGGCGGGGTCGCTGGCGTCGACCTGGGCCTTGAGCCAGCCGGCGGGATCCCCCACCTCGAGGGTGACCGGGCAGCTCCAGCGCTGGCGGGTGGTCTGGGTGCAGGCGAGGCTCCGCCCCAGCACGGTGATCGTGGGCGCCCCGGAGAGGGCCTCGCTGAAGACGAAGTCCACCGCGACGCTCTCCCCCTCGCTCTCGAGGAGGTGGCTCTCGGGGAGGACCTCGAGGAGCGCGGGGGGCGTGAAGTCGAAGCGGGTCCAGGCCACCGCCGGGATGACGCCGGCCTCGGTCCGGGCCTCGACGTCGACCCGGACCTCGGAGTCCTCGGGCTCGAGCCCCACCGCGGTGTAGTGCGCCCGCCAGACCCCGTCGCCGCCGAGCCCGTCGTCCACGAAGGTCTCGCCCAGGATCCTCGCCTCGACCGCGAGGGGCGGGCTCCCCACCGAGTAGACTTCGAGCTGCAGCTCCACGCCCGCGCGCGCGACCGCCGGGGTCACCACCACGCTCTGGATGGCAGAGTCGCTCTCGGGCAGACCGAAGTCCCGGCCGCAGCCGAGCACGGTCATCATCAGCACGAGCCCCCAGAATCTTCTCGCGAACATCCGCGTCCCTCCCTCTTCGAGGGGTCACCGTATCGTGCTCGCGCGCCGTTGTGGAGGCGGGAGCGCCGTGGGAGAGTGCCGGGCGTCGACAGGAGGAGGAAGGTCCCCATGAGCACTCCCGATCAGGGTTTCCCGTCCCCCGAGGCCACCGAGGCGCCCCGCACCTCCAAGCTGGCCATCGTGGCTCTCATCCTCGCGCTGGTGCCGATCTGCCTGAACTACGTGGGCTTCGTCCTCGGCATCGTCGCGGCGGTGCAGATCTCGAAGAACAAGGCCACGCAGAAGGGCATGGGCCTGGCCATCGCCGCCATCGTCATCGGGGCGATCTGGATCCCCATCTCGATGATGGCCGCGATCGCCATCCCGAACTTCATGCGCTTCCAGGCCCGGGCCAAGCAGTCCGAGGCCAAGAGCAACCTCTCGATGATCTACGTGGCCGAGACCGCCTGGCAGGCGGAGGCCGGCGGCTTCAGCGACGACTTCGAGAAGATCGGCTTCTTCCCCGAGCCGAACAACCGCTACACCTACTACCTCGGCGCCAGCACCGCGCCGGCCACGCACCACGAGTCCGAGGTCGCGCCCCTGCCGGCGGACCTCCAGACCGGGGTCTCCCCCGAGGGCTTCCTGGCCGCCGCCGTCGCCAACCTCGACGGCGACGCGACCCTCGACGTCTGGATCATCGATCAGGACCGAAACCTCCAGAACCTGGTGGACGACGTCCACGAGTGACCCCTTCATCCGGCCGTTGACGGCCCCCCACCTCGCGAATAGGTCTGCCCCTCATGAAGCCCGACACTCGCCCGAACAACCCCTGCTTCTCCTCCGGCCCCTGCGCCAAGCGCCCGGGATGGAACGTCAGCGTGCTGGCCGACATGCCCGCCGGCCGCTCCCACCGCGCCAAGATCGGCAAGGCCAAGCTCGCCGAGGCGATCGAGCGCAGCAAGGCGCTGGCAGGCATGCCCGCGGACTACCGCCTGGGCATCGTCCCGGCCTCCGACACCGGCGCCGTCGAGATGGCGCTCTGGTCCATGACCGGCGCCCGGCCGGTGGACGTCTTCCACTGGGAGTCCTTCAGCAAGGGCTGGGCGACCGATCTCAAGAAGCACCTGAAGCTGGACAGCGTCCGGGAGTTCTCCGCCGACTACGGTGAGCTGCCCGACCTCACCCAGGCCGACTTCGGCCACGACGTGGTCTTCGCCTGGAACGGCACCACCTCCGGCGTGAAGGTCCCGGACGGCGACTGGATCCCCGACGATCGCGCCGGCCTCACCATCTGCGACGCCACCTCGGCGGTCTTCGCGATGGAGCTGCCCTGGGAGAAGCTGGATGTCGTGACCTGGTCCTGGCAGAAGGTGCTGGGCTCCGAGGCCGCCCACGGCATGCTCGCCCTCTCGCCCCGCGCCGTCGAGCGCCTCGTCTCCTTCGATCCGGGCCGGCCCCTGCCGAAGATCTTCCGGATGACCAAGGGCGAGGGCATCGACGAGAGCATCTTCGAGGGCTCGACGATCAACACCCCCTCGATGCTCGCCACCGAGGACGTCCTCGACGCCCTGAAGTGGGCCGAGTCCATCGGCGGCCTCCCCGCGCTCATCGCCCGCTCGGAGGCGAACCTCGCGGCCATCGCCGCCTGGGTGGAGAAGACCGACTGGGTCGACTTCCTGACCTCCGATCCGGCCGTCCGCTCCTCGACCTCGATCTGCCTGAAGATCGTCGACCCCTGGTTCCAGGGCCTCGACAAGGACGCCCAGGCCGCCGCGGCCAAGAAGATCGTCTCCCTCCTCGACGCCGAGGGGGCGGGCTACGACCTCGGCTCCTACCGCGACGCCCCTCCGGGGATCCGGATCTGGGGCGGCGCCACGGTCGAGACCTCGGACATCGAGGCGCTCCTGCCCTGGCTCGACTGGGCCTTCGAGGAGGTCAAGAGCTGACCGGTCCCGGCCGCTACCGGCTGGGACGCCGCATCGCCGCCGGGGGGATGGCCGAGGTCTTCCTCGCCACCCGCACCGGCGCGGGCGGCTTCGAGAAGACCGTCGCCGTCAAGCGGATCCTCCCGCACCTCTGCGAGGATCCGGAGACGGTGGCGATGTTCCGGGACGAGGCGCACCTCGCCTCGCGCCTCTCCCACCCGAACATCGCGCAGGTCTTCGACCTGGTGGAGGAGGACGGCGCCCTCCTCCTGGCGATGGAGTGGATCGACGGCAAGGACCTGCGCCGCATCCTCCGGCGCGCCGAGCAGGCCGGCCCGCGCCTCACCGCCCTGCGGGCGCTGGCCATCGCCCGGCAGGTCGCCGAGGCCCTGGCCCACGCTCACGGCGCCCATGACGCGGACGGCGAGCCCCTGCAGATCGTCCATCGGGATGTCAGCCCGCACAACGTGATGATCACCTTCGAGGGCTCGGTGAAGCTCACCGACTTCGGTATCGCGCGGGCGGCCCAGCGCTCGGTGAACACGGCCACCGGGATGATCAAGGGCAAGGTCGCCTACATGAGCCCGGAGCAGGCGCGGGGTGAGCCGGTCGATGCTCGCACCGACGTCTTCGCGCTCGGGGTGGTCCTCTGGGAGATGCTCTGCGGGCGGCGGCTCTTCTCCGGCGAGTCGGACGTGGCGATCCTGCGCGCGGTGCAGGAGCAGGCCGCGCCGCCGCCCAGCAGCATCGACCCGGCGCTGACGGAGTCGGTGGACGCGCTGGTGCTCTCGGCGCTGCACCCCGACCGCGAGGCGCGCCTCCCCTCCGCCGCGGCCTTCGCCCGGAGGGCCGGAGAGCTGCTCCACGAGCTCGCCGCCCACCCCGACGAGCAGGCCCTGGCGCCCTGGATGCGGGCGCTCTACCCGGCCGAGAGCCGGGGGGAGCGGCAGGGGACCCTCCGCCGGCCCGCCGCGCCGGCCTCGCCGACGCCTCCGGCCGGAGCGCCGGGCGGCGGCAGCGGGGACGAGGCGCCGGCTGCGCAGCCCGCGACCCGGCCCGATCACCCGCTGGCCCTCGAGGAGCCGGAGCTCGGGGCCGCGAACGCCACCGCCGCC
This sequence comes from Deltaproteobacteria bacterium, assembly GCA_029210625.1. NCBI lineage: Bacteria > Pseudomonadati > Myxococcota > Myxococcia > Deltaproteobacteria bacterium. Next base: position 8,696 of record JARGFU010000058.1, read on the forward strand.
CTCTCCGCGGAGGTCCTCCGGGAGAAGACGATCCTCTCCCGCCTCGGGCTCCTCGTCGGGGTCCTCTCGATCGGCGCCCTCGCCGGCCTCGGCCTGCGGCTGCTCGGCGACGATCCTCTCCCGGCAACGGAGCCCCCTCCCGCGCCCTCCCGCGAGGTGCCCCGCGAGGAGCCAGCCACCTCGACCGAGGTGCCTGACGAGGTGCTGCCTCACGAGGTGCCGGCCACCCCGACAGAAGAAACCCTGGAACCGGCGGAGGGCCCCGGGGAGGGGTCGATCGCAGGCCAGCCCCCCTCTTCCACTGCCCCTCGCAGAGCCCCGAAGGCCCGATCCAGGCCTCCCGAGGCCGCTCCACCTCCTCCCACCCCCGATCCGCCCCGCGAGGTGCCCGCCACCTCGACGGAACCCTCTCCCCAGGTGCCAGCCACTCAGACGACCCCTCGGACGACGGGGCCCGCCCGGGGTGGAACGCGGGTCCTCTCCCGGGTGGGAGAGGAGCGATCGACCGTGCGGGAGCTACCCCGGGGCACTCGCCTCGAGGTGCGCCTCCTCGACTCGGCTCGGGCAGGTGAGCGGGTCCGGCTCACCCTCTCCCGCTCGGTGCTCGCGAGCGGCCGGCTCGCCCTGCCTCGGGGTACCCGGCTCGTCGCCACCCCCCGGGCGGTCGATCGCCGCCTGCACCTCGAGGTGCAGGGCGGCACCACCCCCACCGGCGAGGCCCTGGAGCTGCACGCCCGCGCCGTCGACTCCTCGGGCGCCGCCGGTATCCTGGCCTTCGACCCGGTCGACCCCGGCGCCCCGCTCCTGCTCGCCCCGGGCACGGATCTCCAGCTGGAGCTCCTGCAGCCCCTGACCCTGGACTGACCCACGGGAGCGCGCTCGGCGCCCCGC
>JARGFU010000059.1 GCA_029210625.1 Deltaproteobacteria bacterium
TCGGGGCGGGGAGGCGGGGGTGATCGGGCGGGCCGCGCGGCGACGGCTGGCGCCGCGGGGGGCGGCTCGGCCGCGGCGCCGGTCGCCGGCCGCGGCGGGCGCTGGTCGTCCGGCCGGTAGAGGGGCGCGGCCGGGGTGAGGGCGGGCTCCTCCCGGATGAAGGTCTGCTCCTTGAGGGCCTCGTACTCCAGCCGGAGGCGCAGATCGCCGATAGCGATGACCTGCCCGGAGGCCACGTCGACCCAGCCGTCGATGCGCTCGTTGTCGACCGCGCAGCCGTTTCGGCTGCCCAGATCCCGCACCCGGTAGCCCCGGCCGGCCTCCCAGCGGAGCTCGGCGTGGCGGCGGGAGACCGAGAGGTCGCGCAGGGGGATCTCGCAGCGGCTGGATCGGCCCAGCACCACCGTACGCAGGTGGGGAACCTCGATGCTACCGCCCCGCCCGGGCCCCTCCAGGATGAAGAGGCGGACCAGCATGTCCTCGGGGGGGCCCCGCGTCCCGGGGTCGGTGGCCGCGCTCGAGCCCCGGCCGGAGTGCTCTGCGCTGCCCGGATCCGTCTCCAGATCGGCCGGATCCCCACCGATGGCCTCGACCTCGTCGGAGTCGAGCCGGCCCACCTCGCGGAGGGCGGCCTCGAAGGGATCGTCCGGCTCGCCGAGGATCGTCGGATCCTCGCGCCGGCGCCCATCGTCCACCGATCGGGGGGGGCGTTTGCGTCGGATGGCCATGCGGGTCAGCACCGGATTTCGGGTACGATCCTCACGATACCACGGGCGAGCGTCCCTCACCCGTTTTACGCCCTTCTTCCGGCATGTTATTGACGCCAGCGCCATGAGCCTTCGCGTCTACGACACCCTCGAAGCCAAGAAGATCGACCTCGAGCCGATGGAGCCCGGCAAGATCGGGCTCTACGTCTGCGGCCCGACCGTGCAGAACGTCCCGCACCTGGGGCACGCGCGCTGCTACACGACCTGGGACGTGGTGGTGCGCTACCTGCGCTTCTCGGGCTTCGAGGTCACCTACGTCCGCAACTACACGGACATCGACGACAAGATCATCAAGATGGCGAACGAGGAGGGCACCCCCGTGCCCGAGTTCGTCGCGCGGAACATCGTCGCCTGGGAGGAGGATCTCGAGGCGATGGGGCTGCTCGATCCGGACGTGAAGCCGAAGGTCACCGAGCACATCCCCGAGATCATCGCCCTGACCGAGGCCCTGATCGAGCGGGGCCTGGCCTACGAGGCCGCCGGCGACGTCTACTTCTCGGTGCGCGACTTCCCGCGCTACGGCCGGCTCTCGAAGCGGGACGTGGACGACATGCGCTCGGGCGCCCGCGTCGATCCGGGCGAGCAGAAGCGCGACCCGCTCGACTTCGCCCTCTGGAAGGCGGCCAAGCCCGGCGAGCCGGAGTGGGAGAGCCCCTGGGGCAAGGGCCGGCCCGGCTGGCACATCGAGTGCTCCGCCATGTCGTCCAAGTACCTGGGCGAGACCTTCGACATCCACGCCGGCGGGCACGATCTGATCTTCCCGCACCACGAGAACGAGATCGCCCAGTCCCTCGGCGGCACCGACGGGCAGTTCGCCCGCCGCTGGATGCACAACGGCTTCGTCAACGTGGACTCGGAGAAGATGTCCAAGTCGCTGGGCAACTTCCGCACCGTGCGCGAGCTCCTCGAGGAGGTCGACGCCGAGGTGCTGAAGTGGACCCTCCTCTCCAGCCACTACCGCTCGCCGCTGAACTTCACCCCGCAGCTCTTCGACGAGGGGAAGAAGCGCGTCCGCTACCACTACGAGACGCTGCGCCGGGTCGCGCGCGCCCGGGCGAAGCTGGCCGAGGCCGGCTTCGAGGCCGGCCCGCCGGATCCCTCGACGACCCTGCCCCTGGTGAAGGCCAAGCGGGTGGGCGAGCTGCGGGGGAAGTTCGTCGAGGCGATGGACGACGACTTCAACACCGCCGGCGCCTTCGCCGTGCTCTCCAGCGCCTACGGCCTGCTCAACGAGCTCTGCGACGCCGCCGAGGCGGGCGAGGGTGATCTGGGCGCCATCGCCAACACCCTGATGGTGACCGAGCGCGAGGCCCGCGCGCTCTCCGCCGTGCTGGGGCTCTTCCAGGCCGAGCCGGACGCCTGGCTCGAGGCCCAGGAGGCGCGGGCGGCGGCCTCGAGCGGCATCGACGCCGCGAAGGTCGAGGCGCTGATCGCCGAGCGCCTGGAGGCCCGCGCCAACAAGGACTGGGGCCGGGCCGACGCGATCCGGGACGAGCTCAAGGCGATGGGGGTGGTCCTCAAGGACGGCCCCAATGGCACCGAGTGGAGCGCGGCCTAGGGTTGCCTCCATGGGAGGTCGCTTCGAGCTGAAGACCGAGCTGGTCCCCGCCGGGGATCAGCCCGAGGCGATCCGCGAGCTCCTCGAGGGGCTGCGCCGGGGCGAGAAGCACCAGGTGCTCCTCGGCGCCACCGGCACCGGCAAGACCTTCACGATGGCGAACGTCATCGTCGAGATGCAGCGGCCGACCCTGGTGATGGCCCACAACAAGACCCTGGCCGCCCAGCTCTACGAGGAGCTGAAGGAGCTCTTCCCCGACAACGCGGTGAAGTACTTCGTCAGCTACTACGACTACTACCAGCCCGAGGCCTACGTCCCCTCCACCGACACCTTCATCGAGAAGGACTCGTCGGTGAACGACGAGATCGATCGGATGCGGCACGCGGCCACCCACGCCCTGCTGACCCGCGACGACGTGATCATCGTGGCGAGCGTCTCCTGCATCTACGGCCTGGGGACCGCCGAGGCCTACTTCGGCATGGCCGTCTCCCTGAAGCGGGGCGAGACGGTGAAGCTCGGCGAGGTCCTCGCGGCGCTCGTCGACATCCAGTACGAGCGGGGCGACTACGACTTCCACCGCGGCACCTTCCGGGTGCGGGGTGACACCCTCGAGATCTTCCCGATCTACGAGGAGGAGCGGGCGATCCGGGTCGAGCTCTTCGGGGACGAGATCGACGCCATCTACGAGATCGATCCCCTGCGGGGCGAGCGCCTCGCCGAGCTGGACAAGGTCTCGGTCTTCCCGAGCTCGCACTACGTCACCGCCCCGGAGCGACGGGAGAAGGCCCTCTCGGGGATCGAGGCGGAGCTCGCGCAGCGGCTGAAGGAGCTGCGGAGCCAGGAGAAGCTGCTGGAGGCGCAGCGCCTGGAGCAGCGCACCCGCTTCGACCTCGATCAGCTGCAGAACATGGGCTTCTGCCCCGGCGTCGAGAACTACTCCCGCTGGCTCTCGGGGAGGGCCCCCGGAGACCCGCCGCCCACCCTCCTGGAGTACTTCCCCCAGGACTTCCTCCTCTTCATGGACGAGTCGCACCAGACGGTGCCCCAGGTGGGGGCGATGTTCCGGGGCGACCGCTCCCGCAAGGAGACCCTGGTCGACTACGGCTTCCGGCTGCCCTCGGCCCTCGACAACCGGCCCCTGAAGTTCGAGGAGTGGGAGCGCCTCGTGAACCAGGCGATCTACGTCAGCGCCACCCCGGGGCCCTGGGAGCTGGAGAAGACCGGCGGCGTCGTCGTCGAGCAGGTGATCCGCCCCACCGGGCTGCTCGATCCGCAGATCGAGGTCCGGCCCGTCGAGCAGCAGGTGGACGACCTGCTGGCCGAGATCCGCCTGCGGGAGCGGCGCGGCGAGCGGGTGCTGGTCACCACCCTGACCAAGCGCATGGCCGAGGACCTCACCGAGTACTACGCCGAGGTGGGGGTGAAGGTGCGCTACCTCCACGCGGACATCGACACGATCGAGCGGACGGCGATCCTGCGGGACCTGCGCCGGGGCGAGTTCGACGTGCTCATCGGCATCAACCTCCTGCGGGAGGGGCTCGACCTGCCGGAGGTCTCCCTGGTGGCGGTCCTCGACGCCGACAAGGAGGGCTTCCTGCGCTCGGAGACCTCCCTGATCCAGACCGTCGGCCGGGCCGCCCGGAACGTCGAGGGCAGGGTGATCCTCTACGCCGACACGATCACCGACTCGATGCGCTACGCCATCGACGAGACCGACCGCCGCAGGGAGAAGCAGCGCAAGTACAACGAGGAGCACGGCATCACGCCCGCCTCGGTGAAGAAGGCCATCCGTGAGCTCGGGCTGGGCGAGCCCGACAAGGGCGGCGAGGGCACCGCGGGGCTGGTGCGCGAGCGCCGCGAGCAGGCCGACTGGGTGGAGCTGCCGGCCGAGGCGCTGGCGGCCGCGATCGGGAAGTGGGAGGTCGAGATGCGCAAGGCCGCCGACGATCTCGACTTCGAGCGCGCGGCCCAGCTCCGCGACCGGATCCGGTCGGCGAAGCAGGAGGCCCTCGGCCTCGGTGGGGACACCGAGCTGGACCGGGTCGTCGCCCTCTCCAAGGCCTTCGCCCGCTCCGCCGGCCGCAAGCGCCGGGACAAGAAGCACCGCTGATCCCCGAGCCCCTCCCCCTCAGTGGTCGTGGCGGTGGTGCAGGTCCGGCGTGTGAGGGTGGCTGTGCAGCCGGTCGTCGTGGGAGTGCTCGTGGCTGTGCCAGAGCCAGGCCGGCAGGCCCGGGTGGACGTGATCGTGGTGGCCGTCGTCGTGACGGTGCCGGTGCACGTGTTCCTGCGGCGCATGAGTGTGCTCGTGGGCGTGCCGCTCGGTGTGCATCAGCCAGAGGGCGAGCACCATCATCACCCCTGCGAGGGCCTCCACCGGCGTGATGGCCTCGCCCAGGGTGGTCCAGGCGAGGGCGAGGCCCCAGAAGGGGGCGGTGGCGAAGATCATCTGGGAGCGGCTCGCGCCGAGCTGCTGCGCCCCGGAGACGTAGAGCACCAGCGACGCGCCGTACGCGAGCGCGCCGACCCCCAGCCCCAGGCCCACGACGGGGAGGGCGCCGGGCGTACCCTCGAGGAAGAGGCCGAGGCCGAGGTTCACGGCGCCGGCCGCCAGCCCCTTGGCCAGGGTGGACTGTGCGGGGGTGAGCCCGTCGATCAGCGCCGTCAGGTTGTTGTCGAGTCCCCAGGCGAGGCAGGCGGCCAGGATGAGCACCGCCGCGCCCGCGTTGCCGAAGCCGGAGGGAGAGGCGACCAGCACGCTCGCGCCCACCACGAGGCCCGCGGCCAGCCAGGCGCGGCCGTCGAGGTGCTCGCGGAAGAAGAGCAGCCCCAGCGCGACGGTCGCTGGCGTCTCCAGGTTCAGCCAGAGGGCCACCGAGGAGGCCGGCGCCAGCGTGAGGCCCGAGAGCAGGAGGAGGGGCCCCAGGATGCCCCCGAAGAGGATCGCGCCGGTGAGCAGGAGCCCGTTGCGGCGATCGACCACGAGCCGGCGGGCCGGACGCCGCAGGGCGAAGGGGAGCACGCCCAGGGCCGCGCCGAGGTAGAGCAGGCCGGCCAGGCTGAAGGGACCCAGGCCGTCGAGGAGGACCTTGGCCGCTGGCGTCGAGGCGCCGAAGAGCGCCGCGGCGAGCAGGCACCAGAGGACGGGGGCCGTCGGCGCCCTGCTCATCGTCTCTCGCTCGGGACCATCGGCCAGGGACTACTCCAGGGACCAGCTCGCCTCGACCAGGGCCCACTCCTCGGTGAGCTCCGTCCTGCCGCCGAACTCGGAGTCGTCGTTCTCCGGCGTCGAGGGGCGCTTCTTCCGCAGCAGCTCACCCACCGCGGTGACCTTCCGGCCGAGCTGCTCCTCGGCCCAGGCCTCGCCGACCGCGTGGAGGTAGAGGGGGCCCTGGGGGGTGTGGAGGATCGGGCCGGCCTTGGCGTTCCGGGCCGTGCCGCTGACCAGGACCAGGCGCCCCAGCCCCTGCTTCCACTCGGGGGCAGGATCGAGCACGTCCTGGTCGCCCTCGGCGCCGGTGGAGATCGCGCCCCCGGCGTCCACCGTGGGGGAGGGGATCAGCTTGCGGCGCCCGGGGACGCCCAGGACCTCGACGGGCGTGCCATCGAGGGCCTCGGGCCACTCGGCGAGGCCGGCGAGGTAGATCGGGTCGCCGCTGGCGCCGACGATCACGGCGCCGCCCTTGGCCTGGCGGGCGGTGCCGGTGAGGGCCTGCTGCGCTGCGGTCGTCTTCACGTTCACCGGCTCCGCCTCCCTGGCCTCGGGGCGCGATCCGGTGCAGGCCGTGGCCAGCAGGATCACCGCCCCGAGGAGGCCGATTCGCAGTCCGCCCATCAGGCGATCGCGACGTACTTCTCGGCCTTGGCGCCGCAGATCGGGCAGGCCTCGGTGGGCTTGCCGAACTCGAGGTGGCCGCAGACGGGGCAGAGGTAGACCTCCATCTGGGAGAGGTCGGCGCCGCCCTCGAGGGCCTCGAGGGCCTGGGTGAAGAGATCGGCGTGCACCTTCTCGGCGTCGCGGGCGTAGGCCAGCTGCCGCTCGGCGCGGTGGCCCTCCTTCTTCGCCTGCTCGACCATCGGCGGGTACATCTCCTCGTGCTCGTAGGTCTCGCCCTCGATGGCGGCCTTGAGGTTCTCGATCGTGGTGCCCACGCCGTCCATGTTGCGCAGGTGGTAGTTGGCGTGGATCGTCTCGGCGTCGGCGGCGGCGCGGAAGAGGCGGGCGATGTTGGCGTGCCCCTCCTGGTCGGCCTTGGTGGCAAAGGCGAGGTACTTGCGGTTGGCCTGGCTCTCGCCGGCGAACGCGGTCTGCAGGTTCTCGAGGGTCGTGGGCATGGTGGCCTCCCTGGTTGGGGCTTTCGTTGGCTTCGGGTCCGTCACCCTATGCACCAGGTCCGGGCGGACTACCATGCCTGGTGCCGATGACGATCCCCGACTCCATGCGCTGGCCCCCCGAGCTGGAGGCGAAGGTCGCCCGCTTCCCCCGGGCGCCCGGCTGCTACCTCATGCGCGGCAGCGACGGCTCGGTGCTCTACGTGGGCAAGGCCCGCCGGCTGCGGGAGCGGGTGCGCGCCTACCTGCGGGGCACCGACGAGCGGGCCTTCGTGCCGATCCTCCCCCGGATCGTCCGGGACATCGAGGTGCTCGAGGTGGGCAGCGAGAAGGAGGCCCTGCTCCTCGAGAACGAGCTCATCAAGAAGCACCGACCCCCCTTCAACGTCCTGCTCAAGGACGACAAGAGCTTCATCACCCTGCGCCTGGACCGGAAGCACGCTCACCCCCGGCTGGAGGTCTGGCGCCGGCCCGACGACGACGGCGCCCGCTACTTCGGCCCCTACGCCTCGGCGGCGGCGGTGCGGGAGACCCTGCGGCTGATCAACCGCTACTTCCAGCTGCGCACCTGTTCCGACTCGGTGCTGAGCAACCGGAAGCGGCCCTGCCTGCAGTTCCAGATCGGCCGCTGCCCCGCGCCCTGCGTCCTGGAGGTGCCGACCTACGACCGGAACGTCGAGGACACGGCGCTCTTCCTCTCCGGCAAGCACGACCGGCTGCTCGTCAGCCTGCGCAAGCGGATGAAGTCCGCCAGCGATCGCATGGCCTACGAGGAGGCGGCCCGCCTCCGGGATCAGATCCGGGCGGTGGAGCGCACCCTGGAGCAGCAGCGGGTGGTGCAGGTCCAGGACCGCCGGGACCGGGACGTCTTCGGGATCTACCGGGAGGGGCCGGCCCTGGAGGTGCAGCTCCTGACGGTGCGGCGCGGCCGCCTGGTCGGGGGGCGCAGCTTCTCCTTCTCGGGGCAGGCCTTCCCCAGCCCCGAGCTCCTCGCCTCCCTGCTCTCGCAGTACTACGGCGAGGGGGCCGAGGTCCCGGCCGAGGTGCTGGTGCCCCTGCGCCTGCCCGAGCGCGAGGCCCTCGAGAGCCTCCTCTCCGAGCGGCGGGGCGGGCGGGTGCACCTCCTCCAGCCCCAGAAGGGGGAGAAGCGGCGCCTGCTCGAGCTGGCCGAGCAGAACGCCCACACCGGCTTCGTGACCCGGCGCAAGCAGGAGGAGGAGGCCGGCGCCCTGCTGGAGAGCCTGCAGCGCAACCTGCGGCTGAAGAACTACCCGGCCCGGATCGAGGGCTTCGACATCTCCCAGGTGCAGGGTAGCAGCCCGGTGGCCAGCCGGGTGGCGGTCACCGAGGGCAAGCCCGACAGCAGCCGCTACCGCCGCTACCGGATCAAGGAGGTCGAGGGGCAGGACGACTTCGCCATGATGCGCGAGGTCCTCACCCGGCGCCTGCTGCGCGGGGTGGAGGAGGGGGATCTGCCCGATCTGCTGGTGGTCGACGGCGGCAAGGGCCAGCTGGGGGTGGCGCACGCCGTGATGAAGGACCTCGGCATCGACGGCATCGACCTGATCGGGCTGGCGAAGAGCCGGCGGGAGGCCGGCGACGAGGGCGCCCGCAGCCTGGAGCGGGTCTTCGTGTACGGACGCAAGGACCCGATCGTCCTGCGCCAGGACTCGGCCGAGCTCTTCGTCCTCACCCGGCTGCGGGACGAGGCCCACCGCTTCGCCATCACCTACCACCGGCAGCGCCGGCGTCAGAAGACCCTCTCCTCGCCCCTGGACCGGATCCCGGGGGTGGGGCCGGCCCGCCGCAAGGCCCTGCTCAAGCACTTCGGCTCGCTGCGAGAGGTGAAGGCGGCCTCGGTGGAGGCCCTCGCCGCGGCCCCGGGTATCTCGGCCACGCTGGCCGCCCTCATCCACGAGGGCCTGCGCGGGGACTGAAGTAAGAATTATTCGGGTGATTCCAGGCATTTCCCTTGCATGGGGGCCAGGGTGGGCGCTATACGTCAGGGATCATGCGACTCTACGCCAAAGTCATCCCCGCCATCGGGCGGGACATCATCTCCCGCCTCATGTCGGACGGCGATATCGAAGTCGAGCCGATGCGGGTGGTCGAGGCCGAGCAGGACATGGCGGCCATCATGAAGCAGTACCTCTCCGACGAGGACGCCGTCAGCCGGGCGACCAAGGACACCCTCGAGCGGCGTGAGCTGGACCACAGCCAGTTCGAGCGGGTGAAGCGAGAGATGGCCGACGTGAGGGGACACAAGACGGGTGACGACGGGATCGACTACGTCATCAACCAGATGCTCGAGTTCCTGATCCTCTCCCGCAACGTCGAGGAGGTCTTTGCCGAGGACCACACCATGCGGCGGAAGATCCACGACATCTTCAAGAAGTACCTCCTGGTCGAGGACACCATCGACCGCGAGGTGCGGGCTCGCCTCAAGCACCTCGAAGAGGGCACGATGGACTTCGAGATCGAGTACCGCAAGCAGGTCGAGCAGATCAAAAGGCTCAAGGGCCTCATTTAGTCCGCGCGATCCGGCCTCGTGGCGACTGGAGGTGGGGGAGCGGAAGCTCCTCCCACTAATTCGGAATGCAGACGCCGTTGGCGTCGCAGGTCCGTCCCGCCGGGCAGCTCCCGCCCGCTCCGCAGGCGAAGAGGTAGACCGTCTGCCGGAAGGCTCCCGCGGTCCCTGGCGCGCCGGCCGAGCTCTGACCGGCCGTGACCCCTCCGGCGCCCGCGGCGCCGCCGGTGTCGATGGAGGGATCGAGCTCGAAGACGTTGGTCGGCCCCCAGGGGGAGCCCTGGGCGTTGAAGCCCAGGACGCCGAGGCTCGGGCCGCCGCAGCCGCCGCCGCCACCGCCGCCAGGCCCGCCGTTGCCGCCGTCACCGCCCTTGCCGCCGCTCGAGGCGCTCCAG
>JARGFU010000060.1 GCA_029210625.1 Deltaproteobacteria bacterium
GAAGGTCGCCGCCTGATCAAACTTTTTGATCCACGACATTTGACAATATCTCGACCACGAGACCGGCGGCGGCAACGGCCTCGACCTCGACGCGGTGGCCGTCTTCGACGCGACGATGACCCTGCGGGGCTACGCCGACCAGTGGGGCGAGGTGGCCTTCGGTCCGGGCCAGGACGGGGCCTGCTCCGACGCCAACGCGGCTCTCGGGGTCGAGGACGGCAGCGCCGTCTGCCTCGGGGGAGAGGGCGGCTACCTGATCGTCTCCTTCGCCGGCGTCGACTGCATCGCCGAGGGTGATCTCATCCAGACCTTCGAGCTGGGCACCGAGGCCGAGCCCTACGATCTCCTGGTCGGGCCCACGGCGAGCGCCACCGACGTGAACTGGGTCGCCTGCGCCAGCGGCGCCTCCGGCCCGACCCAGTGCACGGTCCCCGCCCTGCCGCAGCTCTAGCCCTCAGGGGAGAGGGAAGCGGACCCACACCCCCGGCTGGCGAACGGTGGGGTTGATCACGATGGTGACGACGCCGAAGGTCGTCAGGGCGCCGCCCGCCGCCAGCGTGATGCCCCCCGCCAGGGTCATGCCGTCGAGGTCCTTGGCGAGGCCGATCGGCAGGAGCGCGGCGCCGGTGATGAAGGCCATGCCGCCGAGGGTGGTGGCGACGATCCCGAGGGGCACCGCGGGCCCCGCCGCGTCGTAGCGGCCGAGCGCGAAGCGGTAGACCATCGGGGTCTCGCCGACCTCGACCTCGCTGGTCTCGAGGCGGTAGGAGCGTCCGCGGCTCCGGAAGCCGAAGACGTAGTGCCCGTATGGCAGATCGAAGAAGCAGGGCGACTCGCACATCACGCCGGTCGCGACGTAGCGGCCCGACTGCCGCTCGACCTGGAGCACCCTCGTGGGGCCGTCCGCCACGTCCACGACGACCCGGCCGTGACCCTCCGCCAGGGGCGGGGTCTCCGAGAGCGGTGGTGCGATCTCCACCGGCAGGGGCGGCGCCGGGAGGATGTGCGTGCAGCCCCCCGAGAGCAGACCGACCATCACCACCAGACAACCGGCGAAGCGGGTTCCCATGGCGATCGAGCCTAGAGGAGCAGACGCCACGAGAAAAGGAAAAGGCCCCGCGCCCCCTAGCGCGAACGACCCCGGTCACTCCGGGGGCGCGCGACGTGGCCGTACTTCTTCAACCTGCGGTAGAGCGTGGCCGAACCGATTCCGAGCTGCCGGGCTGTCTGTGCCTGGTTCCCACCGTTCAGCTCGAGCACCGCGAGGATGTAGTCCTTCTCGACCTCGGCCAGCGGCTGGACCGCCTCCTCGCTGGCCACCGGCCGGGGAAAGGCTCGGCGGATCTCCTCCGAGAGGTCCTCGAGCTGCACGCGGCTGCCCCGCGCGAGCGCCACCGCGCGCTCCATCGCGTTCTCCAGCTCTCGCACGTTGCCTGGCCAATCGTAGCGCAGGAGCTGATCGGCCGAGGTCGGATCGAGGCCGGTGATCTTCCGGCCCATTCTGGAGGCCGCGTGGGCAAGCAGCAGCCGGGCCAGCGGCAGGATGTCGTCGCGACGCTCGCGAAGCGAGGGGACCCGCAGCTCGACCACCTTGAGGCGGTAGTAGAGATCCTGTCGGAACTCGTTCTCGGCCACCTGGTAGGCCAGATCCCGGTTCGTGGCGGCGATGATACGGACGTCCACCTTCCGGCTCCTGTTCTCTCCCACGCGGCGGATCTCCCTCTCCTGGAGAACACGCAGCAGCTTGACCTGCATGCCGGCCGAGACTTCCCCCACCTCGTCCAGCAGCAGGGTCCCGTGGTTGGCGGCCTCGAACAGCCCGGGGCGATCCGAAGCCGCCCCGGTGAACGCACCTCGCGCGTGGCCGAAGAGCTCGCTCTCCAGCAAGGTCTCGGTGATGGCGCCGCAGTTGATCGCCACGAAGGGTCCTGCCGAGCGGGCCGACTCGTCGTGAACGAGCCGCGCGACTCTCTCCTTGCCCGCGCCGCTCTCTCCCGTGATGAGGACCGTGGCGTCGACCTTCGCCACGCGGCGCGCCAGGTCCACGACCTGCTTCATGCTCTGGCTCATCGCGACGATTCCCGCTGGCGCCTCCACATCACGCCCCACGCTGACCAGGGCCCGGCGGTGCGAGCGCAGCTTGGTCTCGGCAGCCCGGAGGGTCTCGGTGACCCTGCTCAGAGAGATGTCGAGGGTCTCCGCCAGGCGCGCCCCATCGAAGAACGCCAGCGCCTCCGCGTGTTCATCGCCCCACTCCTCGCGGGTCCGCCCCAGGATGTGACAGGCCGCGTGCCCCTGTCCCAGACATCGCTCCTCCAGGACGTAGATCTCCTCGCCGGCAGCCTGACTGCCGTAGCCGCTCAGCAGACCGCAGATCGTCCAGCACACGGCCGAGTCCGAGCGCCCGAAGTGCAGTAGATGCTGCTCGGCCTCGTAGGACGCGAGCAGGACTGCTCCCTTCGTGCCGAGCGGATCGTCGATGCCCGGCTGAGCGCAGAAGAGACCCTCGAGCGCATAGAGGTGTGGCCCGGCTCGCCGCCACTCGTCGTCGCTGGACCACTTGATGCCCCTCTTCATCGCCTCGGCCATGCGCCAGCCGTGCGCGAAACCGAACTGCGTGAGCACCGCCCTGGCGGCGGTGAGGCCGAAGTTCTCGACGAGGTACTTCCGGTGGAGCCCCATCGCCACTGCATCGAGCAGGAGGGCACGTTGCCCGGCGAACCGGATGGTCCCCCCATCCGGATCGAGTTCCAGGAGCTCCTGGTGATTGAGATCCTCGACACGCATGGGTGACCCCTTCAGATTGACTGCATTGTATTCCACTTTGATTGCCACCGTAACTACCGCCCCTCATCAGCGGTCCACAGGAGGCAATCGGGGCACCCTCTGCGCGGCATGCGACTTGCTTGATCCAGAGGCAAGATGAGCCGCCGCCGTATCAAGAACAACGCCCCGGGACCCCCGACCGCCGGACACGAGATCCGGCCGGCATCCTCGAGGGCGGATCGAGACGAGCCGACGCCACCCCAGCACGACGTTCAGCTGATCGTCGCGATGGCCGAGACCTGCAGAGACGAGATCCAGGCGTGGAGCGGACCCCAGCCCGACCTTCCCCCCTCGCTCGGTCTGCACCACCTCGTCTGGATGTGTCGCGAGATCGAGATCCACGCAGGCACCTGGCCGCTGGCCAGGCTCCACCGCTGGTTCGGGTTCATCCAGGCCGGAATGATCGCCAACTACCTGCTCGGCCTCGAGGGGGCCAAGCGACAGTTCGACACCACCAAGAACTCCCACCCTGCCGGAGCCCGGGGAGCGGACGCTCGGGACCCCGACCTTCCGCTCACCCTGGGTGAGGCCTGGCAGCAGCTGGTCCTGCTGTCGGAGAAGGAACCGTTTTTCCCACAAGGACGAGCAATGAACCGAGAACTCGAGAAGAGCGAGGCGGAGCCACTCCACGACAGCGTTCCGCTCATCCTCGCGATGGCCGAGTACTGCAGAGACACCATCGATGGCTGGGACTCGCCCCGGCCCGATCTGCCGACCTCGCTCGCTCTGGAACATCTCGACTGGATGTGCGGCCAGATAAAGAACCATTCGGGAACCTGGCCTCTGGCCAAGCTTCATCGCTGGATCGGCTTCATTCAGGCCGGAATGGTCGCCAACGGGCTGGTCCGCCTCGAGGGTGTGAAGCGGATGTTCGACAGGGCCAAGCTGGCCCACCCGGCCCTCGATCAGGACCTGCTCGATCACCTGGATGGGGAAAGCCCCTTCGAGCTGGACATCGGTGGCAGCGGCTAGCCGGCAGGGGCTCACGAGATGGGAATCCCTTACCCACGTGGAGCTCGACCATGAACGCTCTGCTCGTCTATCCGCGCTTCCCGGTCACCTACTGGGGGTTCCAGCGCGCGCTGCGCCTCATCGGCAAGCGGGCGTCCCTGCCGCCGCTCGGCCTGATCACCCTCGCGGCCCTTCTGCCCGGTGACTGGAACCTTCGTCTGGTGGACCTCAACGTGCGGGCGCTCGACGACGACGCACTTCGATGGGCCGACGTCGTACTGACGGGGGGCCTCCTCATTCAGGTCGACTCCCTCCAGGAGACGATCACCCGGGCCAGGGCCCACGGTGTTCCGGTGGTCGTCGGAGGCCCGGCTCCGACCACGAGCCCCGACCTCTTCCCCGAGGCGGACGTCGTCTTCCAGGGTGAGGCGGAGGGCAGGGTCGCCGAGCTGGTCCTCTCGCTGACCCGGATCGGCCGGGGCCGCCAGGTGCTCGAGGCGACCTCGAGCCACCCAGACCTGACGACCGTGCCGGTGCCACGCTTCGACCTGCTCGAGCTCTCGGACTACGCCTCGCTGAGCTTGCAGTACTCACGAGGCTGCCCGTTCCGATGCGAGTTCTGCGACATCATCGAGATCTTCGGCCGCAAGCCGCGGGTCAAGAACCCGGCACAGGTCATCGAGGAGCTCGAGGCAGTCCATCGGCTGGGCTACCGGGGAACGCTCTTCCTCGTCGATGACAACTTCATCGGCAACAAGACGACCGTCAAGCGACTGCTGCCGATCGTGCGGGACTGGCAGCGCGCGCACGGTCATCCCTTCGACTTCTATACCGAGGCGAGCGTCGACCTGGCGACCGATCCGCCGCTCCTGAAGGACATGGTCGATGCAGGCTTCTCGTCGGTGTTCGTCGGGATCGAGACGCCCTCGGCCAGCGCACTCGAGGCGGCGAAGAAGTTCCAGAACCTCCGGATCGACCCGTCGGTGGCCATCGACCGGATCACGAGGGCCGGTATCGAGGTCATGGGCGGCTTCATCGTGGGCTTCGACACCGATGATCAGGAGATCTTCGCCGAGCAGCGCGAGTTCCTCGGTCGCCAGCCGGTCCCCCTCGCCATGGCGGGGATCCTCACGGCCCTGCCCGGCACCGCCCTCTGGCGCCGCCTCCGGACCGAGGGACGACTGCGGCAGCGCTCGAACGGGGATCCCTTCTCCCGACCGAACTTCGCGCCCACGATGAGCGAGGAGGCGCTCCTGCTCGGCTACTCGGAGCTCATGGGGTGGCTTTACTCCCCCGACGAGTACTACCGCCGCTGCGAGGCCTACCTGCGGCGCGTGGGCTCCACCCCGAACACCCGGACGTCCACTCCCGGCGAGGTCGCTTCCTTTCTGCGGGCGATCTGGCACATCGGCATCCGGAGCCCGCGTCGCCGTCTCTTCTGGCGGCTGCTCGGGCATGCGCTCCCGCGGGGGCAGAGCAGACTGCGCCAGGCCGTCGTCCACGCGGTACAGGGCGAACACCTCATCGACTACACGCTCGTGCACGTCCTGCCCCGGATGGAGAGCGCGCTCGCCGAGGTCCGCGCCGAGAGCGGGGTCACCCGGTCGCCGCCACGACGGCGGGCCTCGAGCACACCGGACCGATGGTGGTGGCCGGCTCGCAGACCATCGTTGTCGGCCGTCCTCCAGGGGGCGAGGCGCCGGCGACTCGGGCTCGCGAGAGAGGCCGGCGCATGATCGAGCTCCTCCGCCACGAACAGCGACAGCACCTCCACCATGAGCAGCATGACGTCTGGCACTCCCTGTTTCCAGGCTGCTTCAGCGATCCCTCCGGCACCGGCTTCGGCTTCCTGCTGGCCTTCGACGAGCTGCTGCTCCGGCCGGGCGCCAGCACGGAGTTCCGTTGCGGAAGCGACACCGAGGTCGTCGCGTACGTGTACGAGGGGGCTCTCTCGCAGAAGGACTCACGAGGCAGCTCGGGCGTCCTGCACGCTGGCGGGTTTCAACGCACCTCCACCGGCTTCCGTCTCCGTCAGAGCATCACGGACGTCTCGCGGCACCAAGGTGTCCACCTCTTCCGGATGATCTTCCGCTCGGCACAAGCGGAGCTGGAGCCCAACCACGAGCAGCGCTGCTTCACGGAGGCGCAGCGCCGAAACCTGCTCTGCGCCGTCGCCTCTCCCGACGAGCGAAGGGACTCCCTGCGAATCCACCAGGACGCGCTCGTCTACTCCGCGGTTCTCGACTCCGGACTTCACATCGTTCACGAGCTCGCGCCGGACCGGACCGCCTGGCTCCACACGGTGTCCGGCCAGGCCACCCTCGACGACATCACCTTGACGCGTGGTGACAGCGTCTCGGTCACCGACGAGCGCGCCGTCTCGTTCACCGCTCGGGAGGACGCCGAGTTCCTGCTGATCGACATGGGACCGACCTTCCTGCGTCCCTGGGAGAAATAGCATCTCTTGCAGCTTTCTCGAGGCCGGAGGCCACGACTTCCTGCTGTACGACCATGGGTGAAGAGCACAAGGACACGAAGGACACAGCGCTGGCCGAGAGTGGCGGTGACCGCCTGCGGCGCTCCGTCTCGACCGAGGCCATGAGCGTGGAGCTGGTCTCCGCGTTCGCCGGAGACCGCGTCATGACCGGCGACGAGCGAGCCAGGATCGACGAGCAGATCGAGGAGCGCGGCGGCGTCTTCTTCTCCGACCTCTTCTACACCATCTCCCATCACTACTTCGCTCCCGATGTCGCCGAGTCGCTCTGGGGTGAGGTCACCAAGCACAAGCTCGCGATGACGAAGGCGCTCGGCAGGAACGTCCGCATCACCGTCGCGACGCTGGACTACCTCTCGAACATCACCGGGCAGATCGAATCCCTGACCCTGATCTCGGAGACCCACGCGGCCGAGATCACGGCCCTCTCCATGCGAGACGGGATGACCGGCCTCTACAACCACTCGAGCTGCTACGAGCTGCTGGAGCTGGAGTTCAGGAACCACCGGCGATACGGCGCGGGCCTGTCCTTGTTCCTGGTGGACATCGATGACTTCAAGCTCGTCAACGATCGTCACGGCCACCAGGAAGGCGATCGGGTGATCATCCAGCTGGCCAGGACCATGACCGAGCAGGTGAGAGACTCCGACATCTGCTGCCGCCTGGGTGGAGAGGAGTTCGTCGCGATCCTCCCCTTCACCAGCCGGCCCGAGATCGCGCTCGAGATCGCCGAGCGAGTCAGAGAGAAGGTCATGACCATCCGTTGCGGCGGCGAGGCCGTCACCATCAGCGCTGGCATCGCGGTCTGCGACCAGCAGGTCCGTTCCTCCCGAGAGCTCCTCGAGAACGCAGATCGAGCCCTCTATTCGGCGAAGAGGAGAGGCAAGAACCGGGTCGTCCTCGATGAGGCCCCGCCGGCGCGGTAGACCTCCCAATAGCGAGCAACCCCCGAAAACAGACGGCCCAGCCCCCCGGTATCACCGGTTCGCTGGGCCGTACGTCTTGGCTCCCTGAACGCCGGAAGGTGGTGAGGTCTTCCGGCCTTCGTTTCTGGATGGTTGGGCGCCTGCGGTAGTCCGGAGGTGTCCGGATCTCAGTCCTCCGACTCTGAGCCACCACCAGGCTCCTGCCACCCCTCCAGCCGCTTCGCGTCCTCCAGCGCTTCCTCGAAGTGCCGCTCGGCGGCCGAGGGAAGCTCTCGCCTTCGATCCGCGAAACGCTCGTACTCCTCTCCAGCGCG
>JARGFU010000061.1 GCA_029210625.1 Deltaproteobacteria bacterium
AACCGACGGGGCCGCCGCAGGGTCGGTGCCCGCGCCCAGGGTGACGGAGTCACCGGCGGCTCCGACGGTCACGGTGATCGTCGTGCTCACGTTGCCCTTGGTGCCGCCCACGTTGTGGCCGATCCCGAGGACCGTCACCTGGTAGTCCCCCGGTGTCGCTCCTCCGGGGACGGTGACGATGAGGTCGCTGCCCATGGCGTTCGCGGTCCCGTCGAGATCACCGGCGCCCGCGTTGTCGAAGGCCGCGTTCCGGTTGCCCGAGTCCCAGCCGGTGGTGTCGAAGTTGATGGTGTAGCCCTGGGGCGAGCTGGGCCACTCGCTGGCCGTGCTGTAGCCGTTGCCCGTGGCCCAGCCCGCGGGGACGCCGGAGGTGGCATCCCAGGTGGTGCTCCAGCCGGGGATGGCCGGGCTGTTGCTGGTGCCGGTGGCGACGGTCCAGCCCGTGGGCACCGCGACCTCGAGGCCGAGCACCCCGGCGCCGGCGATGTTCAGGATCTTGTAGTCGATCTCGAAGCTGCCGCCCGGTGCGACCGAGGCCAGGGTGGTCACGATGCCGTCGACGGCCGTCGTGACGCTCGCGGTCGGCTCCGTCGCCGCATGGCAACTCGAGCAGCTCGTGTACTTCGTCGGCCAGGCGTACGCAGCGCGCGGGAGGATCAGAGCAGAGACGAATAGACCGATGCTGACGATCAGCACCGCGGGAGCGCGGCAGTGCATCTCGTACCTCGTGGGAGCTTTTTGTTGGGAGCGGTACTTTCGGGCCTCACCGGAATCGTCCGAGAACTCCTCCCGGACTCTCCGCGAGCGGGTCGCTGAACCAGGCATGACCTGGTCGACTCACCGCTCCGTGCAAGGCCCCGAAATGTACGATTTACACTCTACCACAACGCCCCGAAGTACCCACCCTTGCTGGGCTTTTTTCGCATTTCGGGGGCTCCGTCCCGAAACCGGAAACGAGGTTTGAGAATCAGTTTCGAGACGACTTAACTGACCGTTAACTCGTTCCTTTTTCGGGACGTTTACTTTGCGCTCCGCTTTGCCTCGTTGGCAACGCTCCTAGAAGTCGCTGCCGTCCTGCCGGGTGCCGGGGGACGCGCCGCCCCCGCCGTGCACCACCAGGCCGGCGGAGCGATCGCCGTCGGTGCCGCGCACCAGCGAGGCGTCCTGCCCGCCCTCGGCGCCGTAGGTGATCCGATCGACCTCGGAGCCGCGCTCGTCGGCGAGGGTCAGGGTGTCGCCGGTGTTGTTCAGGCCCAGACCCCGCTCGGAGGTGAAGGCCTGCACGCCCCGGAAGTTGCCCGGCGTCCCCCCGCCGAAGATCAGGACCGCGCCCCGGGCGGGGATCACCGCGTCGGAGGGGAAGGTGAAGCGCGCGCCGTAGCCGTCGGAGAAGGTCCAGCCACCGATGCGCAGGGGCTCGGCGGTGGTGTTCACGAGCTCGACGAACTCGTCCTCGCTCGCGCTGCGGGTGCCGTCGCCGTTCCAGTCGCCGGAGAGGTCGGCCGGCGGATCGGCGCCGATCTCGTTGAGGATCACCGTGCCGCCCGAGGAGGGCTCGGGCTCGGGGGCCTCGCAGGAGAGGCCGTCGGGCACGCAGGCCTTGGTGGTCAGCCAGGAGCCCCGGGCGATGTCGTAGCACTTGTAGCCCGCGGGGCAGCCGTCGTCGGCGGTGCACTCGAAGGAGCAGACCCGCTCCTGGTCGTTGAGCTTGGCGCAGAGGTTCCCGGCGCCACCGCAGTCCGCGTCCTCCTTGCACTCGCCGCAGAGGCCCGCCGGGTTGCCGTAGGGGTGGGCGTGCGGGTTGTCGTCGATACCGTGGACTCCGTACATCGTGTGGAACCAGGAGGAGTTCGAGTCGAGGTCCGAGAGGAGCTCCCCGTACTTCTTGGCGACCTGGTTGCCCTCGGCGTCGGTGCCCAGCACCGCCCTCAGGAAGTCGGTGACCGTCGAGGCGGTGCCGGCGTTCGAGAAGGAGGTGGTGGTGATCACGTCGATGTTGTCCCGGGCGGTCTTGGCCGGGTTCATCATGAAGGCCTGGCCCATGCCGTAGGTGTCGCAGCCCTCGGCGAGCACCACCTGGTACTTCGAGGGCAGCGTGAGGCCGGGCACCTCGGAGTCGTCGAGGTCGCCCTCGTCGGTCATGCGCCAGTTCGCCATGGCGAAGCCGTAGAAGGCGCCCGAGTGGCCGCTGTAGATGATCACGTCGTTCGTGGCGAGCGCCGCCCGCAGGTCGTCCTCGAGCTGGATGCCGCCGGCGGCGGTGTCCGGATCGGTGTCGGTGCCCGGCTTGCCCCAGAAGAGGGAGACCTCGACCTCCACGGCCTTGCCGTTGGCCTGGATGGTGCGCTTCAGCGGGCCGGAGTCGCGCAGGTACTCGTCGTAGCTGCCCACCGGGCTCTCGAAGCCGCGGGCGATCAGCCAGTCGTAGACGGCCTCGCTGTGAACGAGGTGGTACTCCTTGTGGTAGTCCCAGCCGAAGTGGGCCGAGACGGTGAGCTTGCCGTCGTTGAAGAGCCGCCCGTAGTCGATCCAGGCGTCGATGCTCCGGGGCTGGGGCGTGATCTTCAGGTCGAGGGTCTCGACCCGGGCCGGATCGACGGTGGCGGGGTTGAAGTCCGACCAGGGGGAGGAGCGGTACCACTCGGCGTTGGTCTCGAGCTTCGCCATGTCGGTGTTGGAGATCTTGCCGACGATCAGGTCGAAGTGGTGGACGCCCTCCGCGTCGACGCGCGTGTCGAGGCGATCGATCAGGTCGTTGGCGCCGCCGACCTCCTGCATGAACTGGAAGGTGTAGGTCTCGCCCGAGACCAGCGTGAGGTTCAGATCCTCCCAGGAGCCGTTCTTGGTCATGCCCCGGAAGCCGCCGTAGTCCTTGTTGTCGTCGTGGCTGGACTTGTCGATGAGGTAGGCGTTGAGGAACCAGGCGATGACCACCTGCTTGAGGGAGACCAGCTCCCG
The DNA here is from genome assembly GCA_029210625.1 of Deltaproteobacteria bacterium. Taxonomy (NCBI): domain Bacteria; kingdom Pseudomonadati; phylum Myxococcota; class Myxococcia; species Deltaproteobacteria bacterium. The sequence continues at coordinate 2,959 of JARGFU010000061.1, forward strand.
GGCCCGCTCCAGCCGCTGATCTTCCGGCAGGCCGGCGTAGGAGGCCTCGAGGGTGACCGTGGTCGTCCCCTCGACCCGGTACTCGCGGGCGGTGGGGGCGAGGTAGTTGTCGGTCTTGCCGGGCAGCACGACCACGGCCTCCTCTTCGGTCGACTGCTTCTCGGGGCAGCCGCCGAGGAAGGTCAGCGCGGTGGCGAGGCAGAGCGAGAGGATCGAACGCGACGGGTGCATCATGGCCTTGGGTCCCTCCGGAGGCGTTGAACCCATGATGCTATCAACCCCTGGCGGACTTCGACAGGAGGAGAGGCAGCACTTTCGAGGCCGGGAGGCCTGAAGTAGCCTGCTCGGTATGGGGAACCGTCGCTGCTCTCGCCTCCTCGCCCTGCTGGCGCTGCTCGCGCCCGCCGGGGCGATCCACGCCCAGATCCTGCCCTTCGAGAGCGCCCAGACCTGGTCGTACCTCGGCCGCCCGAGCACCGGCTCGGCCCTGGCGGCGGGAGACTTCAACGGCGACGGGCACCTCGACCTCGCGGTGGGCGAGCCCGGTGCGACCAACGGGGGTTGGGTGGAGATCTTCCTCGGGAGCCCGACCGGGCTCGTCCCCGCTCCACCGGTGCCGGAGATTGCCCTCCAGCAGCCCCGGACCACCCCGGACACCGCGGCGCGCTTCGGAGCCGTGCTGCTGGCGGTCGACCTCAACGCCGACTCCTACTGGGAGCTCCTGATCGGAGCGCCGGGTTTCGATGCGGGGAGCGGCGCCGTCTGGGTCTTCGGCTGGGATCCGGGCAGCCAGACCCTCACCCCCCAGGTCGAGCAGCTCGGCCAGGCCGGAGAGGCCTTCGGCAGCGCCCTCGCCGCGGGTGAGCTCGATGGCGTGGGTGATCTGGAGTTCGCCGTGGGCGCTCCCGCAGCCGGCTCCGGGGCAGGGGCGGTCTACGTCTACCTGGGCGACGGAACGATCCGGGGGACGGCGGTGGGCGACGGCAGCGAGGAGCTGGGCGCCGCGCTGGGGATGGCGAGGCTCTGGGGCGACGGCCAGCCGGCGGGCCTGATCATGGGCGCGCCGGGTGGGCTCGCCGAGCTGTCGGCCGACGTGACCGGCCGCGTCTACCTGGCCTCCGGACCCTACACGGCGGGCGCGATCGACCTCACCGCGACGACCACCGGGGTCTACTACGGAGGCGGCTGGAACGACCGCTTCGGCGAGCGGATCCTCGCGCCGGTGAAGCTCGACGGGGGGCCGGAGGACGACTTCCTGGTGGGGGCGCCCGGGGCCTGGAGCGGGGACGGCGTGCTCGTCGGGGTCCAGGGCGGCAGCGGCGGCCCGGTGGTGGCGGGTTTCGAGGCGCTGCGGGGCACCGACACCCCCTTCCCGATCGGGGGCTCGATGGCGCGGATCCCCGACTGGGACCGGGACGGCTGCGACGAGTACGTGCTGGGAACCGGCACCGACACCGGTGGCGTGATGGTGGCGAGCTCCTTCGGCTGCAGCGGCGCGCTCTCCGTCCAGGCGGACTCCTGGTCCCTCACGAACAGCAACGCGGGCTGGGAGATGGGCGCCGGCCTCCTCGTCGCCGAGGGGCTCAACGCGGTGAGCGGCGCCAGCCTGGTGGTCGGCTCCCCCGGCGCCAGCACCCAGCGCCTGCTCTTCTTCCCGGCCGGCGCTCCCCCGGCGGGGCCCGACATCCAGGTCAAGGACCCGGAGGTGGACTCGCTCTCGGTCTCCTCCGGGATGGATCACACCTTCGCGGTGACGGTCACCGACGCCCTGGGCGACCCCCGGGCGGACGTGGAGGCGAACTGGAGCTGGGAGGGCACCCCGCCCGAGGGGATGAGCATCAACGCGGTGAACCCCACCTACACGGATCGGGACGGCCGCACCTGGGCCACGGTGACGGTGCGCTCCCCCGCCACCGGAGGGAGGCTGCAGGTCGAGATCGGCGGCATGGTGCACACCTGGGACCTCGCGCCCTTCGACCCCGGGAGCTTCGGGGAGTGGACCATCACCCCGGAGCTCTCGCCGCCCTACCACACCGACACCGCCTACGACTTCTGGGTGCAGGTGACGCCGCAGTTCAAGACCCCGGCGGACCTCGCGGGCTTCCAGCTCGAGTGGAAGTTCGTGGATGGCGCCGAGGCGTTCCACACCCTCGCCAATCCCCTCTGCACGCTCGATGACCAGGGGCGCTGCTCCAACACCATCACCTTCGGCAGCCAGACCGGAAACGTCGGCATCGACGTCCGGACCATCTTTCCCTTCCAGAGCTACTTCAATCTCTTCCGCTTCGATGTGACGAAGCCCCTCACGGGTGCGCTCACGATGAGCGGACCGGAGGACACGATCCAGGTCGCGGAGGGCACCTCGGTCGACCTGGAGGTGACGGTGCGGGTGGATGGCGCGCCGGTCGAGGGCGTGCAGGTCGACTGGTCCAAGGTGAGCGGGCCGGGCGAGCTCTCCTTCGAGGCCGACGCCTCCCCGACGGACGGCGACGGCATCGCGCGCACCAAGGTGCGGGCCCTCGGCGGCGCCGGCGGCTACGACGTGGGCGCCTCGGTGGACCTCGGCTCCGGCGAGACGGCCTCGTGGGTCTACCAGATCGAGTGGCTCGAGCGGGGGAAGCTGCCCTCGGCCTACGGCTGCAGCGGGGCGGCGGGGAGCGGCAGCGGCGCCGCGGCGCTCCTCGTCGGGCTCCTCCTCCTCGCGCTCTCGCGGCGGCGGGTGCTGCTGCTCGTCCTGCCGGCGGCCCTCGCCCTCGCCCCCTCGGCGGCCCGGGCGCAGGAGGAGGCAGCGGCGCGCCCCAAGCTCGCCTACCTCGGGGTGATGGGCGGCGACGAGGCCAAGCGGGTCGAGATCGACGCCCTCAGCGAGTTCGCCCAGAGCGAGCTGACCCGCCTGGGCGTCTACGACGTCCTGGGGCGGGCCGAGATCGGCAGCCTCCTCGGCCTGGAGCAGCAGAAGCAGCTGCTGGGCTGCGTGGACACGGCCTCGGAGTGCCTCACCGAGCTGGGGGGCTCCCTGGGCGCCGGCCGCCTGCTCTCGGGGACCATCAGCCAGATCGGTCGCTCGGCGATCCTCAACTTCTCCCTCCTCGACGTGGAGTCCGCTCGCCTCGTCCACCGCGCCGGGATCCGGGTCCAGGTGGAGGAGACCTACGAGCCGATCCTCGATCGCATCCCCGCCATGATGCGGGAGCTGGTGGAGCACGACGCCCTGGTGCGGGACCGCCTCGCGCAGCCCGCGCCCGCCGCGGGGGGCGCGGTGGCGCACGCGCTGGCGGTGCCGCTCGCCTGGATGCTGGGGGCGCTGTTCGCCACCATGGCGGCGCGCATGGGCGGCGCGCCGGTCGA
>JARGFU010000062.1 GCA_029210625.1 Deltaproteobacteria bacterium
AGATCGACCTCGACCCGCTGCGAAGAGAGCTCGGGTTGCCCACCGAGAACTGACGACGATCGGTGCGCCAGTCATCACTCATTGAACGTGCGGTCAGTGCGCGTTGCCGCCGATTGTCCCGGTTCCCGACTCGCCTGGAGCTCCAGACCGTCAGGTGAACCCAGCCGGCACGTGCGCCTCGACCGATTCGCCCAACCCCCCGAAAAGAGACGACCCAGGGCCCCGGGGCTACCGGTTCGCTGGGCCGTCAGGTCTGGCTCCCCGCGGCCCGCGATCCGCGAACACGGAGGCGCCTGTGTTTCTGGGTGGTTACGCGGGCTTCATGGTCCGGAGGTGTCCGGAATCGCCCGTGAAATCAGGAGCTTGCCAGGTGGGTGGTACTTCTCATCGGGGACGGGAATCCTAGTCCACTTGCGAAGTCTTCTCGATTTCCCGCTCCAAGTCGATGGCCAGTGCGTCCCAAGTTTGCGCGGGCACTTCGACCTGCGGCCTCACCGAATCCTCAAGATAGGTCGCCAAATGTGCAGTGATCGCCTTGGCCGTTTCTTCGCGGGAAACGACTCCAGCGGTCAAGGAACCCCATAGATCCCTCTCGGAAAACAGGAGTTTGTCAAGAAGGTCCTGCACTTCGGCTCGGGGCCGATCGCCTTCCTGCAACCCAAGCACGTCCCAGCAGACTCGAAGTAGGCCGGCAGCGATCTTCAACTCCCTCGTTCGCTTCATGCCTATCCCTTCTTCAACAGGAAGGCCTTTATTGCTTCGGCCCCCTCGACCACACTGGTACTGAATCCACCACGGCCATCGGGAGTTCGAACGAACATCTTTTTGACCTTGACCGGAACACCCTCCGGGGACGTGATGACGATGGAGTTGGGATTTCCGGGTAATCTCCGTCGAGTGACTGCGCCGATTCCTGCCTCGACCTCGAGGACCTCGACTTCAATACTGAAAGCCGCCATACGGCTACGATCTGCCCCGTGAACGAAAGTATCAGTCACGGTTTCCGACAGGTATATCTTGTCTCTCTTCGGGACCATCCTACCATCATCAATAATGCTAAGGATGCTGTCCCCCGTAGTGCCGTGGTACGCACGGATTGGTCCGCTCGTTTGGGTCGGCACGCCTCCCAACTCATCGGCCGCCGCAGCCCACAACCGCTTGCCCCTGGGCCCAAGGGACATACCACCACGCAACCTCTTGCCCGTGGATGACACAAGCCTCCCGAGCCGCGATCCCTTGAGCGCCTGCGCAGCCTTCGGAGCCGCAGCCCGAACGCCCCCATAGATGCCTGTCAGGGTCGCCGAGATCATCACCTTGTCGTTCAGGCGCATCACGGCCGCAGTCCCGAGCTGCGCACCGAGGGCTCGCATCTGATCGGGGGTCGCCTTGGTCGGATCGACCTGGGCGAGCTGAGCCAAGCCCTCGGTGATCCGCTTCTCGTTCTTGGCCAGGCGCTCGACCGGAAGCACGGCCTCGAGGATCTCCTTCGCCTGGGCTCTGGCCTCCGCCTCAGAGGGCGTCTTCGGCGCCTGATCGGGGGTGAAGAAGGTCGCCAGGGTGAATCGCCCCTCGCGAATGAGGCTGCTCTCGCTCTGGTCGCCGAACATCTTTGCGAGCTGGATCAGACCCTCGAGCTGCTCGATCCCCAGCTCGGCCTGCGTCACGACCGCGCCAGCAGCGAAGCCGACCAGGAAGTCCTGGGCGCGTTCGGGATCGCCAAACAACGAGATCCGCCCCAGGTGGAAGCCCATCTGGACCTGCTCGTGGCCGTGGAGCAGCTCATTCTGTTCTCCACTCGGGTCGTAGTAGCGATGGGGGTTGCCCTGCGCGTACGCATACCTATGGAGTGAGGGCGCCGCCCCCATCTCCCCTTCCAGCGGATCCTGGGACAGGAACCTCCCATCCTCCGGCACGTAGTACCGAGCCTTCGCGTACACGAGCCCGGTCTCCGCATCGAAGAGGTGCCCGGTGTACCCGACCTTCGTGCTGCCATCCGTGGTCGGCGTCTCGCCGGTCGCGCCCTGGCCCCGGTACTGCCCCCAGGCGTCGAAGCGGTAGGGCCCGGCGATGCGCACCGCCGTGCCCGTCGCCGGGTCTTCGGCCGTGCGCTCGACGACGCTCCGTGAGCCGTCCCGGTGGAGCCACTGAGCCTGCTCGCTGCCCGTCCGGTAGTCGAGGACCCCGAGCAGCTCGGTGCCGTAGACGTAGACCAGCACCGGCGCGCCGGTGACGGCGTCGAGCTCGGCGAGCAGGGAGCTGCCGTCGTAGACGTAGAGCCGGTCCCCCTCGGCGGCGGCGCTCGAGAGCTTCCTTCTGCGCAGGGAGGCCGCGTCGTAGGCGTAGCCGCCCAGCTGACTGCCGTCCGGGGCGGTGGCCGTGCGCAGGGAGTCGTCGGCGTTCCACTGATAGGTGCGGGGGAGGCCGGCGGTGGGGCCGGTGGCCTCGGTCCTGGTGAGGGTCCGGCCGGCGTCGTCGTAGAGGTAGTCGACCAGGGGCGTGGGCGAGCTCGGCGCCAGGGCGTCGCTCACCTGCAGCAGGTGGTCCCGGCCGTCGTAGGTGTAGGCCTTCGCCTCGGTGGGCGTGGCGGCGGTCGCCAGGTAGTCGCCGGCCGTGAGGCCCACCTGCGGCAGGTGGGTGTCCTGGCGGGTGCGGTTGCCGGACTCGTCGTAGGTCCAGACCCTGGCCTCGTCGGCGTAGGCCGCCGCGACGAGGCGGTCGCGCCCGTCGAACGCGAAGGTCTGGGTCTCGGAGAGGATCGCTCCCGTCGCCCCCACGAAGTCCTCGGTGATGCTGCGGACATTTCCGAGGTCGGGCTCGGTGGCCGTCCCGTAGGCGTAGGCGAAGCTGCGCAGGGGGCCGGCGATGGGCGGGGGCTGCAGGGGATCGGCGTCCCCCGAGCCGCAGGCCGTCGTCTGCAGGCTGTGGCCCAGGTAGGACAGCCGCCCGGCCTCGTCGTACTGCCGGCAGGCCGTGGAGCCGTCCCCGTAGACCGTCTCGATGGGCAGGCCCTCGGGGGTGTAGCGCTGGCTGGTCTGGTAGCTGCCCGCCGCGCTGGTCGTGGCCGTGCTCGTGAGCTGATCGGCCGTGTCGAAGGCGTAGGTCGTCTCGATGGTCTGCCCGAAGCCCGGCCCCGTCACCCGCACCGCGCTGCGCTGGCCGCCGGGGTGGTAGTCCCACTCGAGGGTGGCGCTCTGGCTCGCGCCCGCCGCCGTGCTCGCCAGGGTGTAGGACTGCTTGCGGCCCTGGGCGTCGAAGACGAAGGACTCGTGGTCGGTGGTGGCGTCCTGGCGGGTCAGGATGCGGGTCTGGGGGTTGCCGAGGTCATCGTGGACCGTGGCGACCTGGACCGGGCTGCTGCCCACCACGTCCGGGCCCGCGTAGGTCACGCTCGTGGGCAGGTGGTAGGCCCCGAAGACCGACGTCAGGATGTTGCCCGCAGGATCGGTCCGGGTCTCGGGCTCGCGGTTGGCGTTGTAGGTGACCGTCCAGTCGAAGGTCTGGCCGCCGTCGTGCTGCCGCAGGAGCGTGCGCAGGTCCGAGCGGTCGGGGTCGTACTCGTAGCTGACCTCGTGGCCCATCGCGTCGGTCCGACCCTTCATGCGCCGGGCGGCGTCGTAGGCGTACAGGACGGTCCCGAGCTGATGCGTGCCGGTGGCGTCGGGCGCCGGGCCGCCCGGCAGGCCGATCGCTCGCAGCTCGCCCAGCTCGCCGTAGGCGTAGCGGGTGAGGCGCGGGAGCAGCGCGCTGTTCGTGCAGATCGTCCCGACCGGATCCAGCAGAGTCGAGGCCGGCACCGGGAAGAGCGCCGGATCCACCGTGCCCTCGCAGATCGTGCCGCCCAGAGCGTCGACCGCCCGGGCGCTGACCACGCCCTCACCGTCCTCGAGGCGGATGACGTTGTCGCGGCGGTCGTAGGTGCGCAGGGCGACCAGGCTGCTGACGCCCGAGGGCCGATCGTACTCGGCGATGGGACGCCCGGCGGCGTCGAGCTCCACCCGCCGGTAGCGGTCCTTCGGGCCCCGGGTCTCGATCAGGCGACCTGCGGCGTCGTAGCAGCGGCTGATGGTCTCCGGGGTGCCAGCGGCGGTCGTGCGGGTGGTCGAGACCACGTTGCCGAGGGCGTCGTGGGCCGTGGTCTCCTCGTAGAAGCCACCCTCGCTATCGGTGTAGCTGCGGCCCCGCTCCCGGCCGGCGCCATCGAAGCTCACCGCGACCGTGAAGCCCCGGGCGTTGGTGTCAGCGAGGGTCAGGGCATCGTCGTCGTAGGCGTAGGTGTGGCTCTTGCCTTCCTCGGTCCGCTCGATCACCCGTCCCCGGGCGTCGTAGGTGCTCTCGACCCGGTAGCCGCCCGCCTCGATACGGCCGGTCTCCCGGGCGCCGTCGTGGAGGTACTGGGTCACGTAGGTCGCGGTGGGCCCTTCCTGGAGCCGCAGGCGCCGGCCCGCGTGGTCGAAGAAGGAGGTCGCCTCAGGTAGCCCCGGCCGGGTCTCGGTGACGGTCCAGAGGCCCCCCGAGGCCGTACCGGAGCGGCTGTAGGTGGCGATCAGCGTGTCGCCGCTGACCGGGGCCGCGGAGAGCTCGACCCGCATAACCCGTCCCAGCTCGTCGTACTTCGTCAGGGTGTCGAAACCACCGTGGGGCCACTCGCTGGCCTTCCGCGGATCGCTCCGGGACACCTCTCGACCCTGGGGATCCCGCCCGTAGGTGACCGAGTCCCCACCGAAGGTCGTCTGCGCCTCGATGGCCCCCGCGGCGCTGTAGCGCCAGGTGGCCGTGCGGCCGAGGGGATCGGTCTCGGAGACCTTCCGGCCCAGGGCGTCGTGCTCGAAGGTCGTGAGGAGGTCGAGAGCGCTGGTCTGGCCGGCGGTCGAAGGACCGCAGGAGCCCTTGTGCACGTCCGCGGTGGCACGCAGGATGGCCAACGGTTGCCCTCCACCGTCGACCACCGAGAGGCTCTCGCCGCCCCGTCCGTCGTCCGTGACCTGGGTCCAGGCGCCGTAGTCGCCCTGCGTCAGGCCAGTGCCGGATACGGGGAGAGGATCACCGGCACTGCCGTAGTCGAAGCTCTGAGTCACCGACGCGACGGTCGCACCGAGGGTCCAGGTCTCCACCTGCTCGGGCCGGCCCAGGCCGTCGAGGGCTCGCCTCGTGACGCTGGACAGCCTCGTCCCACCCGGGCTCCAGCGCTCGGAGAGCTCGAGGCGACCCGCAGCATCGTGGGATCTCGTCTCGCGATGCCCGCTCGGCTCGACCACCTCGGTGGTCAGCCCGCGGCCGTCCACGGTGGTGAGGGTGGTCTCGGGCGTCAGCACCCCAGGTCCCCTGGTGAGGCCCCGAGGCCACCATTCTACGGTAGACTGGAGCCTCGAACGACCCGACCGCAGGGTCTGATAACGCAACTTCCGTCAAAAGCCCTCTCCCAAAAGGGAGGTTGTGCTTCCTACGCCTTCGTTCTACCGGGCACGCAGGCAGGGAAGGCTGGACCTGACGGAGGAGGACTTCA
>JARGFU010000063.1 GCA_029210625.1 Deltaproteobacteria bacterium
CGGCCCAGGCGGCGCTCCTCGAGTCGAGCACCTACCGGGGCGGCTACCCCGAGCGGCGCCCCCAGCCCCAGCTCGATCCGACGGTGAAGAGGGTCCTGGCCGTGGTCGGTGGGCTGGCCATCGCGGGCGCCCTCTGGCTCACCCTCTCGGCGCTCACCGGGGGTGAGAGCGAGGAGAGCCCGGACGCCGCGGTCGCCGAGGGCGCCGCCTCGGAGAAGGACACCCGCGTGGCGCTGGCCCGCGCCAAGATGGAGGCCGAGGCCTGGGAGCAGGCCATCACCCACCTGGACGCGCTGCGCAGCGAGTTCCCCGACGACCCCACGATCCGGGACCTGCTGGGCCTGGCCCGGCGCGAGTCCTCCGCCCGCGACTCCCTGGAGAAGGGGCGCCGGGCCCTCGACAAGCGGCGCTACCAGGCGGGCATCAAGCACCTGATGGAGATCCCCCGGGACTCGAGCTACGCCCCGATCGCCGAGGCCGAGCTGCAGCGGGCGGAGCGCCTCTACGTCAGCCCGAAGCTGGAGCGAGCCCGCACCCTCCTCGTCAAGGGGGAGGCCCGCGAGGCTCTCGACAAGGTGCTCGGCCCCCTCCTCACCGTCTGGCCCGGCCACGCCGAGGCCACCGAGCTGCGGGACCGCGCCGCCGAGGTCCTCGAGGCCGAGCGGGCTGCCGAGCCCGAGGACGCGCCGCCTCCGGCCGATCCTCCCCCCCGCCCGACCCGCCCCCGCCCCCGCCGCTCCCCGCCGCGGGCCTCCTCCGGGCCCAGCGCCGCCGACCGCGCGATGGTCACGCAGGCCCGGGATGCCTTCGAGGAGGGCAAGATCGACAGCGCGCTGACCGCCGCCGAGACCGCCGCCGACCTCGGCGTCACCCAGGGGGAGACGGTCGCGGAGCAGATCCGCAAGTTCCAGCGCTCGGTGCGGGAGGGCGACCGCAGCAAGGAGGTCGCCCGGGCCCTCGGCAGCTACACCGACGCCCTCTTCCTGGCCGAGCAGATCACGCCGGGGGGTGGCGCCCCGGCCATCGGGCTGCGGCCCAAGCTGGCCCAGCTCCACTACATCTCGGCGCTCAAGGAGCGGAAGGCCGGCAAGCTGCCGAACGCCCGGCGCCACCTGACCAAGGCCCTGGGCTACGACCCGAACCACCAGAAGTCGCGAGACCTCCTGGGGCAGCTCTGATGAGCGGGGGGGAGCCTCCGCTCCCCCCCGATCCCCCCAGCTTCCTCCGAGCGCGCACGGCTCCGCTGGCCTGCGCCGGCTGGGCGCCGCCTCCGGCCGCTCCGGGAACGGGCGCCTCTTCACGCGGCCGGTGAGGGAGCCTCCGCTCCCCTCCCCCTAGGAGCGGCGCAGGAGGCGGCGGCCGAGCAGGAAGACGTTCAGCAGCGCCACCGCGACCAGCACCAGCACGCCCAGCGGATACTGCCACTGCTTGCGGGGCTCGACGTCGTCGAGGAGGATCCAGGCGGGCCGGGAGAAGTCGAAGCCGGTGCGCTCGGCGTACCACTGCCGGACCGGCTGGAACTCGGCCTCTTCGCGCAGATCGACCAGGCGGCCCCGGCCGCGGTAGATCGAGACGCCCTCCTCCCCGGAGCGCCCCTTCTTTGACTCGAGATCCGCCCGGACGAAGACCCGGGACCCGAGGACGAAGAAGACCTTGTAGCCCTGGCCGAGCTGCTTGTACTGCAGCTTCGCCAGGCTCGGCAGGCCGGAGATCGAGGCGAAGCGGTTCGGCCGGGCGCGATCCAGGTGGTAGACGCCCTCCTCGCCGAGCTCGATGGGGTTCGGATCCGAGAAGAAGTAGGCGACCTCGGCCCGGAAGCTCCAGCCCAGGTAGAGCGAGAAGCCGGCGATGGCCAGCATCAGGGCCGGGCTGCGCCACCCCGTGGGGTCGCGCCGGGCCACCCGCTCGACCTCGGCCTCGAGGCTGACGCCCGCGGACGCTCCGTCCTTCTGCTTCCCGTCCTCTGCCATCGATGCGTCCCTCGTCTCGGCTCCTCATAGAACGAAGCCGGCGTCCCCGGGAAGGGCGCCGGCTCGTCCGTCGAAAAGCCAGGAGCCTCGTCAGGAGGCCTGCTTCTCCTTCTCCGCGTTCGCGGACTTGGTGAAGATCCGCACGAAGTCCTTCTCGATCTGCTCCTCGTCGCAGTTCTTGGCGATGGCGAGCTCCTTGATGAGGAGCGCCCGGGCGGTGTCGAACATCTTCCGCTCGCCGAAGGAGAGGTCCTTGTCGAACTTGAGGAGGTAGAGGTCGCGCAGCACCTCGGCGATCTCGAAGACGCTGCCGGTCTTCACCTTCTCGGTGTACTCCCGGTAGCGGCGGTTCCAGGTCGTGGCGTCGACCGAGACGTCCTTCTTGCGGAGAATCCGGTAGACCTTCTTGGCCTCCTTCTCGTCGATCACGTCGCGGAGGCCCACCGAGTTCACCTTGTTGATGGGGATGAAGATCTTCTCGGTCTTCTTGTCGAGGAGCTGGAGGACGAGGAAGGAGAGGCGCTGCCCCATGATCTCCTGATGCTCGATCCCCATGATCTCACCCACGCCGTGCCCCGGATAGACCGCCTTGTCACCGACATTGAAACGCATGGATTCGCTCGACCTCCGTTGAATGGTCCTGGGCCCGGTCGAATACCACCACTCGCCAGGCCATCTTTCGGCCGCTCCCGTCCGGGCAACGGCCCGTGGCCGGACCTTGGGTCTCGCTCACGTCTGACTCGGTCCGGCCGGTTTTCAAAAAAGCTTCAGAGTTTCAGGATGTTATACGACCGAAATCGAATTTGTCAAGCAAAATGAGCACCCGGCCCCTGCCTTGCAAACCGCCCCCCGGGCATGGCCATTCCCCCTCGCCAGCCCCACTTCCTGCTCCTCGGGGCCCTCTCCGGGGTCTTCCTGGCGCTCCTCGGCCCCCTGCCGGCCGCGCCCCCCTCCTCCGCGGGCTGGCTTCTCCTCCTGGTGGCGGGGGCCGGGCTGGGCTGCCTGCCGCTCCTGCGTCCTGGCCTTCCCCCCGGGCCCCTCGTGCTCTCCGGCCTGCTCCTGGGCTTCTGCGGGGCCGCACCGGGGCGGCCGCAGCCCCCGGACCCGCTGCCCGCCCCCGCCGGGGAGGCGTTGGCCCCGCGCCGGGCTCGAGGCGTCCTGCGGGCCACGAGGCCCGCCGGGCGCTCCCGCCTCGGGCTGCTCCACCTCGAGCGCCTGGAGGGACGCCCGGAGCGCCGGGTGCTCTCGGTCTCCCTTCCCCCCTCGGCGCCCCCGGTGGGAGACGGGGACCGCATCGAGGCGCTCCTGCGCCTGCGGCCCTGGCCCCGCCCCTCCAACCCGGGGGAGCGGGACGAGGGCGCCCGCCTCCTGGCGCGCGGCGTGGCCGGCCGGGCACAGATCCTCTCCCTGGTCCGCCTGGAGACCCCCCGGCGAGGCCTGCCCGGACGCTGGCGCGCGGCGCTCCAACACCACCTCGAGCGGGGGCGGAGGCGGGTGCGGGCCACCCTCGAGGCCACCGTGCCGGATCCCACCCTCCGCGCCCTCCTCACCGCCCTCTCGCTGGGTGACGGCAGCACCCTGCCGCCACCCACCCGCCGCACCTTCGCCCGGGCCGGGCTCTCCCACCTCCTGGCCGTCTCCGGCCTCCACCTCGGGCTCCTGGTCCTCGGGCTCTACGGGCTGCTGCTCCGGGGTCTGGTCCTCCTCCTCGGCCGGCGCCCGCCCCGGGGCGTCCTGGGCGGGCTGGTACGCGAGCACCCGGTCGCGGCCGCCGCCGCCCTGGCTGGCCTGCTCACCGGGCTGCTGGTGAGCTGGATGGCCCACCCGGCCTCCGGGATGCGCGCCGGCGCGATGGTGCTCCCCCTCTTCCTGGGCCTCGCCCTGCGGCGGCGGCCGCACCCCCTGCGGGCCCTCCTCGCCGCGCTCCTCCTCCTCCTCCTCTGGGAGCCCTCCCTCCTCTCCCGCGTCGGCTTCCAGCTCTCCTGCGCCGCCGCCGCCGGGCTGGTGCTGGGCGCCGGGAGGCGGGAGGGCGACCCCCACCTCCCCCGGCGCCCCCTGGCCGGGCTCGTCGAGGCCACCTTCTGGGCCACCCTGAGCACCGCCCCCCTCGTGCTCCACCACTTCGGCCGCCTCCCCGCCGCCGGGCTGGTCTCCAACCTCCTGGCCATCCCCCTCACCGGCCTCCTCCTCCTCGCCCTGACCCCGGCGACCCTGGTCGCCGCCCTCCTCGGCCCGCAGGGGACCCCGGCCCTGGCCTTCCTCCCCGCCACCGGCCTCGCCCACGGGCTGGCCTCCCTCGCCCGGCTGGCCGCGGGTCTGCCGGGAGCCTCCCTCCTCCTCGCCCCTCCCTCCGCCTGGCAGCACCTCGCCTTCCTCCTGCTGCTCCTGCCCGTCCCCTGGCTGCGGCCGGGTCCGCGCCGCGGCCTGGCCCTCCTGGCCCTCGGGGTGCTGCTCTGGCCCACCGGGGTCGCCCGGCCACCCCTTGCGCCCCTCGAGCTCACCTTCCTCGACGTGGGTCACGGAGACGCCGTCCTGATCCGCACGGCCGCCGGCGACCTCCTCGTCGACGGCGGAGGCGACCACCGGGGCGCCCTGGCGGTGGGCGAGCGGCGGGTGGTCCCTGCCCTGCGCGCCCTCGGCGTCGATCGCCTCGAGGCGGTCTTCCTCACCCACCCCCACCCCGACCACCTCGGCGGCCTCGAGGCCGTCCTCGAGGCCTTCCCGGTGGGGGCGCTCTACCTCTCGGGCGAGGGCCTGGAGGACCGCTCGGCGCTCGGGGGTCCCCCCTCCCCCCTGGCGGCCCT
>JARGFU010000064.1 GCA_029210625.1 Deltaproteobacteria bacterium
TGAAGACCCGGGTCTTCAAGGACGGCGAGTGGCACGAGATCACCGTCGACCAGGACGAGCTGCCCCGCCCCGAGACCACCCTCGAGGGGCTGGGCAAGCTGCGCCCCGCCTTCGACGTGGGCCCCGAGGGCACGGTGACCGCCGGCAACTCCTCGCCCCTGACCGACGGCGCCGCCGCCGCGGTGGTGATGAGCGCCGACAAGGCCAAGGAGCTCGGCCTGACGCCCCTGGGCGTCTTCCGCGGCTTCCAGGTCGTGGGCGTGCCGCCGGAGCTCATGGGCATCGGTCCGGTCCCGGCGATCCGCAAGCTCCTCGCCAAGTTCGACCTGAAGATCGAGGACATCGATCTCTTCGAGATCAACGAGGCCTTCGCCTCCCAGGCGGCCTACTGCCAGCGGGAGCTGGGCATCGCCGATGACAAGGTCAACGTCAACGGCGGCGCCATCGCCCTGGGCCACCCCCTGGGGGCCACCGGCGCCAAGCTCACCGCGACGCTCCTCCACGAGCTGAAGCGGCGGGGCGGCCGCTACGGCATCGTCAGCATGTGCATCGGCGGCGGCATGGGCGCCGCGGCGCTCTTCGAGCGCGTCTGATCGCGGATCGGAGCGCCGGAGCGAGGAGGGCGTCTCACCCCGTGGAGGGTGGGGCGCCCTTCCTCTCTCAGGGCTGGGGGCCGCTGCCGCCGCCGCGGCCGCGCTCGATGGCCTGGAGGGCCAGGTAGCTCTGGCCGTACTTCTCGAGGTTCTCGAGCTCGTTGTCCCACTGGCCGTAGTGGCGCTCCTCGTCGTCGACCAGCGCCTCGAAGAGCTTGCGGCTGGCCGAGTCGGCGTTGGCGCTGCACTCGTTGGCCCAGAGGTTGTAGTCCTTGATCGAGCCCTGCTCCATCTTCACCGAGAGCTTCAGCATCTCGACCGGGTCGTGGATCTTCTGGACCTCCTCCGAGGCCTTCAGCTCCACCTCGCCCTTCAGGAAGAGGATCCGCTCGGCGATCGTCTCGATGTGCCGCATCTCCTCGAGGGCGGTCTGGAAGAAGAGGCGGGCGAGCAGGTCGAGGCCCTGATCGTCGCAGTGGAAGTGAAAGTACATATACTGATGGACGGCCGAGAGCTCGTCCGCCACCGCCTGGTTCAACCGCTCGATGCTCTTCTCGTACATGGGCATGCCTCCTTCGCGCCGCGCCACTCTAAACCAGAAATCACGATTCCCGATCACGTCTGGCTTGCAGGCCGCACCCGCCTGCCGCGTCAGGCCTCGGTCACCTAGCTAAGGCTAGGCTCCCTCGCCCTTCCTCGCATTCGGGCACGTCCGCGGCGCCATCCGCTGTTCGGGAATCATGATCTCTGGTTTAGGGGATCTCTCCGGTCGACGGCCAGCCGGCCGCAGCTCCTCGGGGCCGTGCCCCTGCGGGACGACGGGGGCTTCTGCGTGGCCGACGTCGAGGGCGAGCAGGTGATGCAGGGCCGCTTCGACGTCTCCTTCCAGAACGCCGAGTTCAACCAGGGCTTCCTCCTCCTGGGGCGCAGCGACACCTACGAGCTGGAGAGGCTGGTGACGCGCTACGACGCCGTCGAGCAGGAGCTCTCCTGGCTCATGGAGGCCCTCGGGGAGCGGGAGATCCCCGCCTCCGGGGTCCTGGAGCGGGGCCGCACGACGGGGCTGGGGTTGAACCTGATCCCGCGGGACGTCGCCGCGGTCCTGGCGGCCGATCCCTCGCTCTCCGACTCCGCGGCGCGGGTGACCGTCATCGTCCAGTGGTGGCTGGGCGAGCCCCGGGGCGCCGGCCACGCCTTCGACGTCGAGGTCTGCAACGGCTGCCTCGGCTGCCCCGACGGCAGCGAGCCCATCTTCCCCTGTGGGCCCGGCTCCCCGCCGATGGTCTGCCCCTGATCTCGTTCTCCCTTGCGGTCGGTTCGTCCGGGTGGGGTAGACTCTGCCGCACTCCGGCACGGCGATGAGCAAGAAGGAAAACCAGAAGGCCACCGGCCTCAAGGCCCTCTGGCCCTTCCCCCGCGGTCCGGCGCGCCCGGCGGACGGAAAGCTCGGGACCTTCCTCGGCGTCTACCTGCCGACGATCCTGACGATCCTCGGCGTCATCATGTACCTGCGCTTCGGCTGGGTGATCGGGCACATGGGGCTCTGGAAGACCCTGGCGATCGTGCTGATCGCCAACAGCATCACCTTCATCACCGCGCTCTCCTTCTCGGCGGTGGCCACCAACATCCGGGTGGGGGTGGGCGGCGCCTACTACATGATCTCCCGCTCCCTCGGCCTGGAGATCGGCGGCGCGATCGGCCTGCCCCTCTTCCTCTCCCAGGCTTTCTCGGTGACCCTCTACGCCTTCGGTCTGGCCGAGTCCCTGCGGATCCTCTGGCCCGGCGTGCCGGTGCAGATCGCGGCCTTCATCATCGTCGCCGCCGTCGGCGCGCTGGCCCTGAAGGGCGCGGCCATGGCCCTGAAGGTGCAGATCCCCCTGCTGGTGCTGATCGTGATCTCGATCATCGCGCTGATCATCGGGGTCGCCGAGGGGAACGTCGCCACGATGATGGGGCCCGAGACCGAGGAGGCCGCCACGAACCCCGGCTTCTGGGGCGTCTTCGCGGTCTTCTTCCCGGCGGTCACCGGCATCATGGCCGGCCTCGGCCTCTCGGGGGACCTGCGCGATCCCGGCAAGTCGATCCCGGTGGGCGCCATCACCGCCACCCTCACCGGCCTGATGGTCTACCTGGGGATCCCCTTCCTGCTGGTCGTCGGCGCCACCGACATGGCGCTGCGGAGCGAGCCGATGATCTGGACCAAGATCGCGCCCCTGGGCGCGGTGGCGATCCTGCCCGGCCTCTGGGGGGCGATCTTCTCCTCGGCGGTGGGCTCGGTCCTCGGCGCGCCGCGCACCCTGCAGGCTCTGGCCATCGACAGCCTGGCGCCCAAGGCCCTGGAGGGGAAGCCCGAGCAGAGCGAGCCCATCCTGGGGCTGGTCGTGACCATGGTCATCGCCCTGGGCGCGGTCTTCCTGGGCGAGCTGAACGCCGTGGCCCTGGTGGTCTCGATGTTCTTCCTCACCGTCTACGGGATGGTGAACCTCGTCGCCGCCCTGGAGCAGGTCTCGGGCGACCCCTCCTGGCGCCCCAAGCTGCGGGTGCACTGGGCCCTCTCCCTGGTGGGCGGCGTCGCCTGCTTCGCGGTGATGTTCCTCATCCACGCCCCGGCGGCGGCGGCGGCCATCGGGGTGGAGCTCCTGCTCTGGCTGGCGCTCGACCGCCGCGAGCGGGAGGCCGAGTGGGGGGACGCCCGGCGGGGGATGTACGAGGCCCTGATCCGCTGGTCGCTCTTCCGCCTCGCCGCCCGCCCCCTCTCGGCCCGCAACTGGCGGCCCCACGTCCTGGTCTTCACCGAGAACCTCGATCGCCGCCTCGACCTGGTCCGCTTCGGCACCTGGTTCTCCCAGGGGCGGGGCGTGGTCACGATCTGCGAGCTGGTGGTGGGCGACCTCCTCGATCCCAGGATCGACCCCGCCGAGCGCCGGATGCAGATGCGGCGGAGCCTCGATCGCGAGGGCCTGGTGGCCTTCGCCGAGGTCGACGTGGTCGAGGACGTGATCAGCGGCATGGCGCACGTGGCCCAGGCCAACGGCATGGCGGGGCTGCACAGCAACACCGTGATGGTGGGCTGGCCCAGCCAGCCCGAGCGGGTCGAGGAGCTGATGCACGTGGTGCAGCGCCTCGACCGCCTGCAGAAGTCGGTGATCCTGGGCCGCATCCAGGCCGGGATGGATCCCCGCCACAGCCACCGCCGCGAGATCCACGTCTGGTGGGGCGGCCTCCAGCGCAACGGCGACCTGATGCTGCTCCTCGCCCACCTGCTCAAGCGCAACCCCGAGTGGCGCAACGTGAAGATCCGGGTGCTCTCCCTGGCGAGCAACGATCACATGAAGGAGCAGACCGAGCGCCACCTCGAGCAGTTCCTCCCCGAGATCCGCATCGACGCGAAGTGCACGGTGCGGCTGCTGCCCGAGGGCGAGCGGGTCAGCAAGATCATCCACGAGGAGAGCGCCGAGGCCGACGTGGTCTTCCTCGGGCTGCAGGTGCCCAAGCCCGGGCGGGAGGCTCAGGCCGTCGAGCGGATGCAGGCTCTGGCGGAGGGGCTGCGCACGGTCTTCTTCGTGCGCAACTCCAGCCTCTTCGGCGGTGAGCTGGTCTCCGCCTCCGCCGAGGCGCCGGCCAAGGAGCCTTGAGCTCGAAGGGTCCGTGTGGGGTGGTGTGTGCGGGTGTCGTTTGATCCGGTGGCGGCGCTTCACCCTGGACTTGATCCGGTTTCGTAGACAGTTTTCTTATGCACACAGGCGGGCCGT